>NZ_JAIUKB010000015.1:0-50777 GCF_020176785.1 Saccharopolyspora sp. 6V
CCCCCCCCCCCGCGCACCCCCCCCCCCCCCCCGCCCGCCCGCGCGCCGGCGCGGGGCGCCCCCCCCCCCCCGCCCCCCCCCCCGGCCCCCCCCGCGACGCCGCGAGCGGGGGGCGTGCCGCGTTCGCCGCGCGCCGGCGGAGTCCCCCGGTCGGGGCGCGGTTCGCGCTTGCCCGCCGCGGCGTCGCGGGGGCGGCCGCCCTGCTCGGCGGGGCGGCGGGGCCGCCCGGAGCCGTCGCGAGAGCGGGCGGAGGGGCGCTTCTCGTCCTCGGCGGGCCGCCGCTTGCGGGCCGGCCGCTCCGCGGCCTCCTTCGGCGGCTTCACCGGCTTGCGCTTCTTGGTGGGCTGGTCGGCCGGGTCCAGGTCGTCCTCGGCGTCGTGGCGTTCCAGCCAGAACATCCGGGCGAGCCCGAACGCGAGGCAGAGCGCCGTGGTGATCGCCATCATCGGGAAGCCGGCGATGATCGGCTGCACGACGCCCAGCGCCTTGCCCATCATCCCGCTGCCGCCCCCGCCGCCGAACAACAGCACCAGCAGCGGCATGACCACGGTGGCGACCAGCGGCGGCTGCACCATCGGGCCGAACAGGCTCTCCCGCCGCACCAGCGCCACCCCGGCCACGCACCCGAGGAACAGGCCGATCTTGAAGATCAGTCCGGGGGTGCCGCTGATGAGCAGGTCGAGCCCGGCGCCGAGCGCGGTGCCGCCCGCGGCGATCAGCACCGCCGCCCATAGCGGGACGCCGCGGGTGCGGAAAGCGGACCGTTCTGCCCAGTGTGGGGCGCCGTTGTCGGGAGAGGGTGCGCTCTGGCGCTCGCGAGTGGCGGTCACGGCCACAACCGTAACGGTCAGGAACGCCCGCGGAACGACCTCTCCGGAAGTTGTTCCCCTAGCTGCGGTGCTTCCTGCCCTCATGACCGTTGCGAGGTCCGCGCGGGGCCGAATGGCGGCTGGGCGGCCCGCGGGTGGACTGTGAACCTTGACACAGGCAACTGGAAACTCTTAGCGTCCGAGCAATCGTTTTCTCGGCTCCGCGCGGTTGCTCCGGAATGACAGCGCTCGGGTGACGGGGGGAACCATGGCAGCGCCACTGGTAGAGCTGACCGGCATCACCAAACGCTACGGCGGTGTCCTGGCGTGCGACGGGATCGACTTGACCGTGCACGCGGGCGAGGTCCACGCGCTCCTGGGGGAGAACGGCGCGGGCAAGTCCACGTTGATGCGCGTGCTCTCCGGCGACATCGCCGACCACGAGGGCTCGATCGCGGTGGACGGCGCCCCGGTGCGCTTCGCGAAGCCCTCGGACGCGCAGCAGGCGGGCATCGCGATGATCCACCAGGAGCTGGACCTGGTGCCCGCGCTGTCGGTCGCCGACAACCTGTACCTGGGCCGGGAGCTGCGCCGCGCCGGTGTGGTGGACCGCCGCGCGATGGCGCAGCGCACCCGCGAACTGCTGTCCCGCACCGGCATCGAACTGGATCCGGCCCGGCCGGTCGGCGAGCTGCGGGTCGGTGAGCAGCAGCTGGTGACGATCGCGCGGGCGCTGTCCCTCGACGCCAAGGTCCTGATCATGGATGAGCCGACCTCGGCGCTGTCGCACTCCGAAGTGGACCGGTTGTTCGCGGTGATCGCGGAACTGCGCAGGCGCGGCACCGGCATCGTCTACATCTCGCACCGGATGGATGAGATCGGTGCGGTCGCCGACCGGGCGACGGTGCTGCGCAACGGGCGCCGGGTCGCCGAGTTCGACGCCCGCGACCTCACCGCCGAGCAGGCCGCTGAGGCGATGGTGGGCCGCTCGGTGCGCACCCTGTTCCGCACCGCGGACGACCGGCCGCCCGGCGAGGAGCTGCTGTCGGTCGCGGGTCTCCGGGTGCTGCCGCGCCGGTACCGGGTGGGCAGGCGGGAACCGGACGGCATCGACGTGTCGGTGCGCGCGGGCGAGATCGTCGGCCTGTGCGGGCTGCTCGGGGCGGGCCGCACCGAGCTGCTGGAATCGCTGTTCGGCGCGGGCCCGGCCGGTCGCTGGGAGGGCTCGGTGGAGCTGGGCGGCGAACCGGTGCGCCCGCGCGGGCCGCGGGACGCGCTGCGCCGGGGCATCGCGTTCGTGCCGGAGGACCGCCGCGCCTCGGGGCTGGTGCTGGGGCACTCGGTGCGGGCGAACACGGTGCTGTCGGTGGTGCACCGGCTGGGCTTCGCCGGGTTGGTGCGCGGCCGCGCCGAGGTGGCGGCGACCGAGCGCAGCGTGGACCGGCTGAAGGTGAAGCTGGGGCGCATCGCCGACCCGGTCGGCACCTTGTCCGGCGGGAACCAGCAGAAGGTCGTGTTCGGCCGGATGTTGCTGACCGAGCCGCGGTTGCTGCTGCTGGACGAGCCGACGCGCGGCGTGGACATCGGCGCGAAGGCGGAGATCTACGAGCTGCTGGGCGAGATCGCGGCGCGCGGCATCGGCGTGCTGCTGGCGTCCTCGGAGCTGCCGGAGCTGACCGGCGTGTGCCACCGCGTGGTGGTGCTGCGGCACGGCCGCAGCGTCGCCGAGTTCGACACCACCCGGGCCGGTGAAGCCGAATTGTTGGCCGCCGCGATGGGGGAAAAGGTGTCGCCGGAGGGTGATTCATCGGCTGTCGAGACGGGGCGCGGCCCCGTCGCGGGGGGAGGAGCGCGATGAGCGAGCAGACGCGGCAGGAGGTCGCGCCCGGCGCGCCGGACCCGGTGCCCGGCCGGTCGAGGCGGCAGCGGGTCGAGACCCTGTTCCGGTTCCAGAGCTTCTTCGGCCTGGTCGCGGTGTTCCTGGCGGCGATCGTGCTGTCCCCGCGCGGCGACGACGGCCAGATCCTTTTCTTGACCGGCGACAACCTGTTCAACATCGTGCGCGCGGTCTCGGAGATCGGGATCATCGCGGTCGGGTTGACGTTCGTCATCCTGATCGGCGGCATCGACCTGTCGGTGGGCTCGGTGCTGGGCCTGGCCGCGGTGGGGTCGGCGGTGCTGCTGGTCAACGACGACTTCGGGGTGCTGGTGGCGGCGCTGCTGGTGCTGCTGATCGGCCTGGTCTTCGGGGTGCTGCAGGGCGCCGCGGTGGCGGTGCTGGGCGTGCAGGCGTTCATCGTGACGTTGGCGGGCCTGAACATCGCCCGCGGCCTGGCGCGGATGTGGTCGGGCGGGGAGACGGTGCAGATCTCCTACGGCGACGGCGCGGGACAGGCGCCGATGCTGTTCTCGCTGCTGGGGGAACGGACGTTCGGCGGCGTGGTCCCGATTCCGGCGTTGATCTTCGCGGTGGTGGCGGTCGCGGCGATCCTGTTCCTTCGCTACAGCGCTTATTCGCGGCACCTGTACGCGATCGGCGGCAACGAGAAGGCGGCGCGGCTGTCCGGTGTGCCGGTGAACCGGGTGAAGATCATCGCGTTCGCGCTGTCCGGCTTCTGCGCGGCGCTGGCGGGGATCGTGCACGCGGGGCAGCTGAACGCGGGCAGCCCGAACGACGGCCTGGCCTACGAACTGGACGGCATCGCGGCCGTGGTGGTCGGCGGCACGAGCCTCGCCGGCGGGCGCGGTTCGGTGGTGGGCACCATCGCGGGCGCGCTGCTGCTGGGGATCTTGAACAACATCCTGAGCTTGAACAGCGTCAACACCGACATGCAGCTGCTGATCAAGGGCTTGGTGATCGTGGCAGCCGCGGCGTTGCAGCGGCTGCGCCCGGCCGCGTGACCGGTCCGTTCCCCGATCCGCCCGTCCGCTCGAAGCGTCCCTGGTAGTTCCGCGGGAAGGAAGCACCATGCGAAAGACGACGAGGTCCGCGTTCGCCGCCGCCTGCGCCGCGTTGGCGGTGACGGCCGCCGCGTGCGGTACGACGAGCGAGAACAGCGGTGCGGCGCAGCCGCAGGATCCGCAGGCGGCGTGCGGCGGCCCGGACGGCCAGTACACGATCGGCATGAGCCAGGCGAACCTCGCCGAGCCCTACCGCGTGCGGATGGACGACGACATCCGCAAGGCCGCCGAGCGGGTGCCGCAGTTCAAGGACGTGCAGTTCGCCGACGCGGCCAAGGACAACGCCAAGCAGCTCTCGGACGTGGAGTCGTTCCTGACCAAGCAGGTGGACCTCCTGATGATCTCGCCGAACGAGGCGGCGCCCCTGACGGACATCGTGCGGCGGGCCTACAACTCGGGGACGCCGGTGGTCCTGCTGGACCGCAAGGTCAACGGGGACGCGTTCACCACCTACGTCGGCGTGGACAACGAGGCGATCGGCAGGCAGGCGGGCGAGTACTTCAAGAACGTGCTGTTCCCGGACGGCGGCAAGATCCTGGAGATCAAGGGCCTGTCCGGTTCGACGCCGGCGCACGAGCGGCACGACGGCTTCATGCAGGGCATCGCGGGCTCGAAGATCGAGATCATCGGTGCCGACGACGGCGGCTGGGAGCGGGCGGAGGGCCAGGAGAAGATGGACGCGCTGCTGAAGGCGCACCCGGACGCGCAAGCGGTGTACTCGCACAACGATCCGATGGCGGAGGGCGCCTACCTGGCCGCGCAGGCCGCCGGCAAGGCGGACCAGCTCAAATTCGTGGGCATCGACGGGCTGCCGATCGAGGCGGGCGGCATCAAAGCGGTGGAGCAGGGCCGGTTGCAGGCCACGTTCCTGAATCCGACCGGTGGCGAGGAGGCCGTGGAAGCGGCCAAGAAGATCCTGGTCGATTGCCAGCCGACGGAGAAGCACCAAACCCTTCCCACGGAATTGATCACGAAGGAGAACGCGGGTGAGGTGTACGCCCGGTTGAATCAGGGCTGAGACTTCCGGGGCTACCACATCTCACTTCTGATTCGGTGAAGGTGCAGGTCGCGCGCTAGGGCGAAACTCGTCCTGGCGTGCGACTTTTTCTTTAGCAAAGCGAGCTGTCGCCGAAGAGGAATCAAATCCACCTGGATGGTGGTAGTGGTCTCCGCGCAGTCCCGGTGACCATCTTAATGAGTGAATTTCGGAGTCCGGATTCCCGTGGTTCCGCGATGTTCCTTGGAGCCGGTGCGACCTCTTCCTACGCTTCGGGTGAAACCGAGCGTGCGATCTTGTGCGCCCGCGTTCGGGGGAACCGACCCATCCGTTCCCGACCGCGCACCACCGTCGAGTGACCAGGACAACGCTGTCCATTGTGGATAGTGATGTGGGGAGGGCGAGCTTTGATGAGAGACCGCAGGAGTGATGCGCTGCGCGCTGCGAGACGGCTGCCGAGGAAGTTCGGCGCGGTGCTCGGCGTGGCGTCGTTGGCGGCCGCCGCGCTGGTCGCCGACGCGGCCACCCACGGCGCGGCCCGGGCCTCGGCGCAGGAGCAGGAGCAGGCGCAGCCGCGGGCGGCGGGCAAGGGCAGCGTCGGGTGGGACACGTTCCGCGAACCGGGCGGCCTCGCCCAGCTGCGCGGCTCGGAGCACACCGGGCAGTTCTCCAGCTTCGCGAGGGACGGCAGCAACGACGACGGGTTCAACGGCACCTACTCCTGCCTGCGGCAGGCCGAGCGCGGCTGCGTGATCGCGGAGCGCGCGGGCGCCGGCGAGATCTCCTCCATCTGGTTCACCCGCGAACCGTGGGGCGACGTGACGGGCACCGGGAACATCGTGGTCGAGCTGGACGGCCGCACGGTGCTCGACGCCCCGCTGATCGACGTGGTGAGCGGCCGGGTGGGCGCGCCGTTCGAATGGCCCCTGGTCGGCAACGGCGACGACGCCGCGGGCGGTGCGGTGATCAAGGTGCCGATGCCGTACCGCGAGTCGATGCGGGTGACGGTGCAGAACAACCCGGACTTCTACCACGTGGACTACCGCTCGTTCGGCGACGCGGACGGCGTGCGGACCTTCGACCCGGCCGATCCGGCGCAGGACGTGCTGGCGCGGCTGCGCAAGTTCGGCATCGCCGACCCGAAGGGCGTGGACCCGGCGGCGCAGCCGACCCGCCGGGACTTCGCGGTGCCCCCGGGAGCGGCGGCACCGGTGGCGCAGCTGGACGGACCCGGCCAGATCAACGAGCTGCGGCTGCGCATCCCGCAGGTCGTGCCGAGCCCGCGGGTGATCGACGACGGCCGCGCGTTCGGCGAGGGTGGTGGCAGCCGGTTCGACGCGGCGGTGCACCCGCGCAACGCGGGCGTGCGCATCGTGCGCCGCTTCGACCCGCAGATCGCCGACCAGGTGGCCGGCCTCAGCGTGGACGGCGCACCGGCCGGCGAGTGGCGCAGCGGCGCCGCCGCACCGGGCGGCTGGGGCGTGCAGGCGATCGACGTGCCCCCGGAGCTGACGGCGGGCAAGTCCTCGATCGAGGTGGCGAACCGCTTCACGTCCTCCTCGGTGGACGTCAACGAGTTCCGCTACGACGTGCAGAGCCTCGTCGACGGCGAATGGGTGCGCACCGACGTGCTCGACGTCGGCCCCGGTCACCCCGGCGAGGAGGCCGCGCACGGTTACCGCATCGACAACGCGGTGTTCGCCAGGGAGAAGCTGGTGGGCCGCTACGGGTTCGGTCCGGAGGAGGTCACCGCCTCCGAGCACGTGCTGGAGTCGGCGCGGCTGCGGATCACCTTCGACGGGCAGACCACGGTGGACGCCCCGATCGGCGAGTTCTTCGGCTCCGGCCTCGGCGAGCACGACGTGCGCACCATGATGAGCTCCATCGACCCGGGCGAGGACGGCTGGTACACGGCCTGGTGGCCGATGCCGTTCGACGAGAGCGCCACCGTGGAGATCGTCAACGGCGGCGGCGTCCCGATCGACGGCATGACCGCCGAGGTCTCCGTCGCGCCCCGCGAAGCCGACGAGAACGCCGGCTACTTCCACGCCACTCACCACCGCGGCCGGACCGTGGAGGGGGAGGACTGGAACTTCCTCGACGTGGACGGTTCGGGCACGTTCTACGGGGTCACGCACACCATGCGCGGGCTGATCCCGCCGAACGCGACGGCGACGCACCGCAACCAGCCGCTGTCCATCCCGGAGACGAACGCGGCGGCGAACCAGCGCAACTACCTGGAGGGCGACGAGCGCTTCTACGTCAACGGCGAGCGCAGCCCCGCCTGGTACGGCACCGGCAGCGAGGACTACTACGAGTCGGGCTGGTACTTCCGGGACGGCACCACGTTCTCGATGCCGCTGGCGGGCAATCCGGCGCACGAGCTGAACGGGGACGGCTGCCGGTACGACTGCACGGGCGCCTACCGGTTGCAGGTGCCGGACGCGGTGCCGTTCAACGACGGCCTGGTCGCGGGCATCGAGCACGGCCCGGACAACGACGAGCCGGGCGACTACAGCTCCACCGCCTACTGGTACGGCGGGCGACCGGCGTCGCAGGAGGAGGTCGACCGGATCGACCTGTCCGACGAGGGCAGCCGGGACGAGCACGGCTACCGGGCCGAAGGCGAGGTGGTGAACCTGCTGGACTCCCGCTTCGAGGGCACCGACGAGCAGCGCAGCGCGCCGGTGGCGGCCGCGACGGGGCCGGTGGGCTTCGACGTGGAGCTCGGCGAGGACAACCAGGGCGCCCGGTTGCGGCGCATCGGTGATCAGGCGCAGGCCTACCAGCAGGTGGAGGTGCGGGTGGACGGCGAGTCGGCGGGCACCTGGCTGCAGCCGCTGGGCAACGAGTCGCACCGCTGGCTGGAGGACGGCTTCGAGCTGCCGGTGGCGTTGACCGAGGGCAAGGAGTCGGTGCGGGTGGAGCTGATCCCGGTGCGGGGCGCTCCCGCGTGGACCGCCTCGGAGTACTCGGTGGTCGCGTTCTGACCCGTTGATCGAGCGCGGGGCCCGGTGGTCGTTCGGCCACCGGGCACCGTCATGTCCGGGGGTAGCAGCGCGCGCAGGAGTCCAGCGGCCACTCGTTCGGCGTCGGCGGCACGCACACCGCGCCGCAGTCGGCGAGCCCGAGCCGGGCCCGGCCGCCGTGCGAGATCCGGCGTTCGTTGCCCGGTGAGACCCGGTGGACCCGGTCGCTGGTGAACACCCCGCGCCAGCCGCGCGGTTCCGGCGCGGACATGCGCCACTCCCGAATTCCGTGGGTGGGACGCGGAACCGGCGATCCGGTCGGGGAGGGGGAGACCACCGGCCCCGCGCCAGCGACGGGAGGTTGTCGCTGCGCTGAATCTATAAGCGGCATTGCCATGTAGATAGTCGCCCTTTAGGGGGATCTTGATCCGACCGGAGATCCGGCAGACTCCCGGTGAAAGATCGAGGAGGCATCGTGACGAATCCCGGACCGGTCATCCGGCGGCTGGAACTCGGCCTGGAACTGCGCCGCATGCGCGAAGCCGCGGGTGTGGAGCCGAAGGAGATCGCGGAACTGCTGCGCTGGGACGTCTCCAAGGTGTCGAAGCTGGAGAACGGGGCGCGCACGATCTCGGCCGCCGAGCTCGACCGGATCGCCGAGCGCTGCGGCATCGACCATGATCGCACCGAACGCGTTCACCAGCTCGCCAAGGAAGCCCGCAAGCGCGGCAGCTACGGGCGCGTCCAGGACTGGGCCCGGTCGTACGTCGGCATGGAATCGGTGGCGAGCGAACTCCTGATCCACTACGGCGACATGATCCCCGGCATCATGCAGACGAAGGCGTACGCCGAAGCGCTGCTCGCGCAGGCGATCTCGGTTCGCCAAGAGGACGTGGGGAGGATCGCGGACAGCCGAGTCGCGCGGCGCGCGAGGCTGACGTCCGAGAATCCGCCTGAGCTGTCGGTGATCCTCGGCGAGCCTGCGATCCGAGGCGTGGTGGGTGGCGGCGAGGTGATGAAGGAGCAGCTGGAGACGCTTCTGGAGCTCGCTCGGCTCAAGCACGTGACCCTTCAGGTGCTGCCGCTCGCGGACTGGGCGCATCCTTCGCTGGACTCGTCGTTCACGATCATCAGCCTCGCGGAACCGGTCAAAACCATCCTGTACTTGGAAGGACTGACGAACGCGGATTACCTAGCTGGTTCGCACCACCTGAAGTCTTATACGCTCGTGTTCAACCGGCTCAGGGTGGCCGCGCTCAGCGAGCACGCATCGGCAGCACTCATCCGGGATGCAATCGAAACGCTTCCATAGCCGTCGAAGAAGGTGGCAGCTTTGATCGCCCACGTGCAGCCGGATGCGAACTGGCGAAAGTCCACCTACAGCAACACGAACGGCGGTGCCTGCGTCGAAGTGGCGTTGTCCGCGGAGAGCTCTGCGATCCGCGACTCGAAGTTGGGCCAGGCGAGCCCGGTGCTGGCCTTCGCCCCCGCCGCTTTCAGCACGTTCCTGCGCGAGATCAAGTCCGGGCACCTCGATCGCTGAGGCGTCGCGGCCGCGCGACCGAGTCCAGGCCGACCGGGAGGACGCAGTGCACCGCAACCGAACTTGGCGGAAGTCGAGCCGCAGCAACGCGAACGGCGGCGCGTGCGTCGAAGTGGCGTCGGCCGCGGATCATGCGGCGGTGCGCGATTACAAGTCCGGCGGAGCCGGACCCGTCCTGCGCTTCGACGCGCGGGCGTTCGCCGCATTCCTCACCTGCGTCAAGACCGGTCGTCTGGACGGGTAGAGCTCGAGCAGGAGGTGGCGGAAGTCCAGCCGGAGCGGGGCGAACAACGAATGCGTCGAGGTCACGTCGTCCACCGAGCGGTCCGCCATCCGCGATTCGAAGCTCGGACAGGCGAGTCCGGTGCTGGTGTTCGGGGACGGTGCGTTCGGTGCGTTCCTGGGCGCGGTCAAGTCCGGTCGCCTCGACCGCTGACGCTCAGACGCCGAATGCCGCCGGGTACCGGACGAGCCCGGTCGCGGTGGGGCGCGAGGTGTCGAGGGACAGGGCGAGGAACGCGTCGTCGGGTGCTTCGAACGGCGCGCGCACTCCGAACCCGGAGGCCGGGGTGAACCCGAACCGCGGGTAGTAGTCGGCGTGCCCCAGCACGATCACCAGGTTCTCGCCGAGGTCGCGCGCGGCGTCGAGCCCGGCGCGGATCGCCGCCGAACCGGCGCCCCGGCCCTGGTGCTCGGGCAGCACCGCGCACGGTGCGAGCGCCAGCGCGGGCGCGTCGTCCACGTGGCAGCGGGTCAGCAGCGCGAACCCGACGACCGAGCCGCCGCCGTCCGCGCTGACGATCGAGAGCCCGTCGATCCACGCACCCCGATCGGCCCGCAGCGCGTCCACCAGGTCCGCTTCCTCCGCGGTCGGGAACGCGGCGACGTTCACCGCACGCACGGCCGCGACATCAGCGGGCACCTCCACCCGAGTAGTCCACATAGGACGCATCTCCCCGATTCCGGCACCTCGCGCACCACGACGACGCACGGCCCGGGACGCTAGCACCGGCCACCCGCCGACCGCCGCCGAATTCCGGCCGCACACCTGGCGATCGCACGGGAGTGACGCGGATCGCTTCCCGCCACCGAACCCGTCCCGTGTTCACGAACCCGGGCGCGGAACGGCGTGGTCTAGGTATGGTCCGGCCTCGTGGATCAACGGTGGCAGCTGAATGAGGAAGACCTCGGGCCGGAGGAAATCCGGAACTCCGGGCGACCGGAGGCGACGGACGACCTGCTTCGAGGCCAGGACCCGGAGGGTGTCGTCACGGTCCGCGTGACCGACACCGGGGAGTTCCGGTCGGTCGAGCTGGCCTCCGGCTGGAAGAGCGCTACTGATCCGCGCAGCCTGTCCGTACACGTCGTAGCGGCCGCGAACGACGCGACCATGCGGGCGGCGACGGCACAGGCCGAGCTCGTGCAATCCGCTCCGCCTGCCACTCGGCCCGAACCGGCCGAAGGCATCGCCACCTCCGATGACCCGATCACGGCAGCCGACGCGATGCAGCTCATCAACGCCGTCTCCACCGACCTGGAGGCGTTCAACCAGCGGATGACGGATGTCGTCGGCGCGACGGTGTCCGGCCAGAGCAGCGGCGGCCATGCCCGGGGGACGTCGGAACAAGGCCGGATCCTGGACCTCGTCATCGACGCGACCTGGTGCAGCGCAGCGCGCAACACCGAGATCGAAGGCGAACTCGCCGACGTCCTGCGAGTCCTGCGCGACAAAACCGCCCCGGGCGATGTGGCCAACGGACCGCAGAGTCCGGCGATCTCCCAACTGTTCGCCCTGGCGAGCGACCCGCAGCGATTCCTACGCCGCCTCGGCTTCGTCACCGACCAGCCCCCGAAGGGACTCTGATGGCACCCCCGAACGGCGAAGGAATCAAAACCGCCCTCGACGCCATGCACACCGACGCCGCCCTATGGCGCGAACAGGCCGAAGCCATGAACGGCCCCAAGCAAGCCGTGGAAGCGGTGAAGATCGAGCCAGGACAGCGGTTCTTCCTCAGCGACGAACTCGGCCTGGACGACACGTTGGAAGAGCTGCGCGTTGCGATCGGCAGCCTGATCGATCAGGGACAGCAGTACTTCAACAAGGTCGCCGACGATTTGACCGCTGCTGCGCAGCAGTACCAAGCCGACGACGACGCTGCCATGCAAAAGCTGCACGACCTGCTTGGAGAACACCCGTGACCACAGCCACCGGCGACGATGTAATCCACATGGTGAGCGGAAAGCTCACCGAAGTCCAAGAAATGATGCAGAAGCTCTACGACGGAGTCAACCAGCTACTGAGCTGGGTTCCGGAAGCCTTTATGCACTTGATCGAACCGATCAAGAAGGGCATGGAGGAAATCGTGAAGCTGCACAAGCAGATGTTCGACCAGATCATGCAGACCGTGGAACGGGCTGGCAGCCCCGGCCTGCTGCGAGCCGCGTCCCAACAGTGGGCTGATCTGGTGGCCGAGAAGTTGGGCACCGTCGCGGGTGATCTCAAACTTGACAAGCACCGCACCAACATCGAGTGGGAAGGGCGTGCGGCGGAAGCGTACAAGGCACTGGTTCCCGGCCAAGCCGACGCGGTCAACGGCACCAAGTCGGCTGCGGATAAGATGGTCACCGCGCTCGACACGCTGGCCAACGCGGTCGAAATGTTCTGGATCTCCATCGGTATCGCAGTGGTGACGTTCCTCGGTGGACTAGCTACAGCAATTGCGGGTTGTATTGGAGTTGTTACGGCGCCGCCAGGGCTAGCATTCGGCGTCAGTGTCGGTGTCGCCGCAATCGGCCTTGCCACAGCTGCCTTCAGTGCGTTCATCGGCGCCATTCAGCCGATCAACTCACAGATGAAATCCGCGCAGAAGACCATCGACGAACTCGGCGGGAAATGGGCGACACCGGAGAACGGTGTTGACTTGAGTGACGGTAGCTCCAGCGATGGTGACGAATCGAACTGGGAGGCGCGGTGATCATTCCAATCCCGGCTGGTCCGCAGCCGCCGCCGAACTACACTCAGGTTTCGCCCAGCTGGGCGCGAAAGGTGAAGACTCGGCTGGTTCTGCTGGGCCTGATTCTGTTGGTGGGGTCCCCGGTGATTGCGGTTGCCGCGATCTGGTGGGCTTTCGAATTGCCGGCTGCTGAAAATGCGGCCATGATTTTGGTGTCAGGCCTGTGTGGCCTATCTGGATTCTTTTCAATGATGGTCGGCGGGTTTGCTCTGATCGGCCAGTCCTATGTCAAGCGTGGTTGGTTGAACGTGACTTACGCTGCTGGCGTATGGCGCGCGTCGCTGGTGATTTGGATCAGTTGCGTGTTCTCCAGCTTCCTGAGTGGCGCCTTGTTCATCCTACTCGTGGGCGCGTCGGTTCGGAGGGGTGGCGCGTTCGATATGGGAAGCATTGCCTGCCTTGGGCTGATAGTTCTACCTGCCGTCTTGTCTGGAATGTGTTTTATGCTGGCTATTCAGAAGCTTCGCGTCTGAGCTCGGGGAGCTGGCCGCGCGGTCATCGCCATCCTGTATCGGCAAGGTCCATCCTCTTTGCCTCCATGGCATTGCGGTCAGATTTTACCGGCGTGGTGAGTGATGCTGCTACCTCGGCGGGGCTCTCGCGCGGACGAGTTGAACGAGACCATCTCGTTCATCGGACGAGTCCGGTCGGGGTGGGGTGCGAGGTGGCGAGGGGCAGGGCGAGGAACGTGTCGTCGGGTGCCTCCGCACGCCGAACCGGGAGGCCGGGGTGACATCCGAACCGCGGGTAGTAGTCGGCGTGCCCCAGCACGATCACCAGGTTCTCGTCGAGGTCGCGGACGGCGTCGAGCCCGGCGCGGATCGCCGCTGATCCGGCGCCCCGGCCCTGGTGCTCGGGCAGTACTGCGCATGGTGCGAGCGCCAGCGGGGGCGCGTCGTCCACATAGGACTTGTCTTCCCGATTCCGGCACCTCGCGCACCACGACGAGGCACGGCCCGGGACGCTAGCACCGGTCACCCGCCATCCGCCGCCGAATTCCGGCCGCACACCTGGCGATCGCACCGGAGTGATGCGGATCGCTTCCCGCCCGAACGGCCTCGTCGCCAGCGGGCGTCCGGCGATGATCGAGCCCGCGAACCAGGGGAGGTCCGCCGACGGCGGGGCGAGGGGTGCAGAGTGAACTGGTCGGGCAATCAGCCGCAGTGGAATCCGAGTCGGCAGCCGCAGGGCGGCTATCCGCCGTTCGGGCCCGTTCCGGGAAGTCCTCATCCGGGCGGACCACAGCCCGGAGGTCCGCCGCCGCATTTCCAGCCCCCGCCACCACCGCACTTCCAGCATCCGGGCGGCCCGTACCCACCCGCGCTGCGGAAGAAGACCCGCTGGTGGATTCCGGCTCTGATCATCGGTTTCGTCCTGGTCCTGGTGGCGGGAGGTGGCACGACGATCTGGTTCGCGACCAGACCGCCGCTGGCTGCCGGGTTCACGTGGAAGGACAGCGGTGCCGTCGGACTTGAGCTGATCAGGACGCTCTCCGCGGAGGGCGTGCTGGTGCAGGTCGTGTCGGACGAGGTCATCGGCGTGAGCGAAAAGACCGGCGAGGAGAAGTGGAGCTTCACCCCGCCCGACGGGACCGACGTGTGCGGAGCCTCGGACGAGGCCGTGAACGGACTCGCGGCCATCCACGTCGGCTCCAGCAGGACCGACTGCCCGCGCGTGATCCTCCTGGACGTTCGGTCCGGTGAGCAGAAGTGGACCGCGTCGCTGGCCCGGGACGAATCCTATGAGCCGGTCACCCGCGTCGTCGGAGACGGCGTGGTCGTCGTGGACGAGGAGCGGGTGTCGAAACTGGCGTTGAGCGATGGTGAGCCCCTGTGGAGCGAGGGCGTCGCGGTGGACCGGAGCTGCTCGATATCTCCGTCCCGGGTGAGCGCTCCGCGGACGGTGCTGGTTCGCGGTTGCGCGGACGGGTACGAGCTGGTCCTCGTGGACTCCGCCAGCGGCCGGACGATCGCGACGAGCCGGCTCGAAAATGACCTGCGGTACGAGGTCGTCTCCGCCGATCCGGTGGTGTTGAGCGCGAGGATCAGCCGCGATTCCGATGCCGTGCCGTCGTTCGTGTTCTTCGACGAGGACGCGAACCGGACTGCGGAAGTACGCGGAGTCGGCTCGTACGGCCGGCTCGACACGGGCGCGGCAGGTGGAATGGGCGGAGATCTGCGCCGGTACAGGGCTGTCATCGGACACGGCCTGCTCGTCACCGGGGTCAAACCCGCGAACGACTCGTACGCGGACTTCGACGAGGTCGTGGCATTCGATCTCGCCTCCGGAGCGGAGAGGTGGCGGTCTCGGGTCAGCCGGAACTCGGATGTCCGGCCGTTCGCGCTCACCGAACGCGGGTTCATCGCGTTCGATACGGCGGTGCGCGGCGGTTCGGCGCAGATCGTCGAATTGTCGGCGGCGAACGGTTCGATCACCGAGCTCAGCCCACCGATGCCGGACGTGTCGATCACCTCCGAGTACGACCTCCATTGGGACGGCGAGGCGGTGTGCGGCGCGAACAACAGCCTCGTCTCCGAGGACTCGCTGTTCTGCATCCGGTGATCAGCGGTGCGCCGCCACCCGGTAGACCAGAACTCCCGCAGCGGCGGACCGCGTCCACCCGATCCTGTCCGAACCCGGGCGCGGAATGACGTGGTCTAGGTGTGGTTCCGGCCTGTGAACGATCGAGGACGAGTGTCGGCCGGCGGAACTTCCGCGGCCGCGGAGAGCGGTGCGGGCCGAAACGGCGCCGGGTGACGGCAGTGTCAGTGATGGCGACGGGTCGAACTGGGAAGTGCGGCGATGATCCCGATTCCGGTCCCCCAACCACCTCCGC
Source organism: Saccharopolyspora sp. 6V (assembly GCF_020176785.1). Taxonomy (NCBI): domain Bacteria; kingdom Bacillati; phylum Actinomycetota; class Actinomycetes; order Pseudonocardiales; family Pseudonocardiaceae; genus Saccharopolyspora; species Saccharopolyspora sp. 6V. The sequence goes on from NZ_JAIUKB010000015.1 coordinate 15,130, forward strand.
AGTACGTTCCGGTGTCGATCGAGTGGTCGCGGAAGCGGCGGCGGCAGCTCGGCTTGACCGGATCGGTGCTGGTGCTCGTGTCGTTGGCGGTCGCAGGGGCGGGAATTCCGCTGGTGTTCTCGCTCCCGGACATGGGTGGTGTAGCCGAGATCATGTGGGTGGGATTCCTCGCCGTGTCCGTGTTCTTCTCCTTCGCGATGGGCGTGCTGTGCCTGCTCGGGGTGTCGTACATCAAGAACGGTTGGCTCAACCTCACCGCGGCCCAAGGGTTGTGGCGCTCGTCGCTGGTTGTGTGGATCTTCTCCGTGATCGGTGGAGTGCTCGGAGCGGCCGTCTTGGCGCTGGGGGCAGCGTCGGCAGCACGCGACGGAGCTGCACCAGGCGTGGCGACCGCGCTGTGCTTCCTCGCGACGATCTTGCCCGCGGCGATGTGCGGCGCCGCATGGACAACGGTCGTTCAGAGGATCCGATGGTGAACCGAGGACACGAGAGCCGGTCGCTGCACGCTTGCGCGCGGGAGCCGATCAACTCCCAGATCGAGGTTCTCCGCAGTGCGGTCGACGGGATCGGGGACAGCTGGGCGAAGCCGGACAACGGGGTCGACCTGAGCGATGGCGGCGTCAGCGATCGGGACCCGTCGAATGGGGAGGCTCGATGATTCCGATTCCTACCGGCCCCCCACCTCGGCCGAACCTCGTTCCGGTGGCGCCTGAGTGGGAGCGCGCTCGCAAGGTGCGCTTGCTGCTGACGGGACTGGTGCTGTTGATCGCGTCCCCGGTCGTGGCGGTGGTCGAGGCGTTGTGGATGTACTTCCTGCCCATCAGCGACGATCCGTTCTCCTGGTCAGGTTTGCTCCTGACCGGGACGGCGGCGCTGTTCTGCTGGTTGTTGGGATTGTGCTCGGTGCTCAGCCAGTCGTACTTCAAGCGGGGAGCCGTCGACATCGCGGGTGTCCGGCCGCTCCTTCGGCAGGCCGTGGTGCTGTGCGTCGGCACCGCGTGCGTGAACGCGTTCAGCCTGTTCTTCTTGGTGTTCGTTTCAGCGGACCGCGCGGACGAGTTGGACGCGACCATCTCGTTCTATCTGGCGATCGCGGCTGTTCCCATGGTCATGGCGCTGGTTTGTTGCGTTCAGATGTTCCAATGCCTGCGGCCAGAATCTCGTTCATGACGGAGCGCTCTGCTTCTCGGCGCTGCTGGAACCGCTGTTGCTGATCGATTTTGCTTGTCCGGTCCCTTGCGGTGGTGGATGTGGTCTCGACTGCAGGTGGCGGGTCGACGCGACGCGGGTGAGCCGGGTGGCTGGAATGGGGAGTCGGGCTGGTCGGCTGACTGGTCGAGTGTTGGTGCAGGTCAGCGCTTCGGTCTATTCGTTTCCGGGAAAGAGGATGGGCCGATCGGGTGGCGAGTGCGCGAGGAGCGTCACCCGCTACTGTGTTGATCGTCATACAGGTGGTTGAGTAGGTTCCCGCACGCGGGGAGGGGCGGGCGTGCACCATGCTCAGCTGACGCGTGGACATGCCAGGGGAGGAAGCATGACCGGGTTCAGGATAGACCCAGAGGCGCTCGAGGCGGCCATCCGAGAACTCGAGGATGCGCGGGAACGGGCGGCTGGCTTGGTGAATGCGGCGCATGCGGCGACGCCGGGTGAGCTGACCGCGAAAGATTCGGTAACCTCAGAGGCTCGTGAACTATTCCGCGAGCGAGCCGGTGGGGCCGAGTTTTCTCTGCAAGCTGCTGCTGAAGAAATTACCCAAAAGCTTACGGCTAAGATTGAATCTTACCGGGCAACGTTGGATGAGTATCGCCTTGCTGACGACAATGCCTCGGTGGATGCGGACAAGATCGATAGGCGGTCGTAGTCTAGATATGGCACTTTCGTTTCGTTTCGGTGTCGCCGTGTTCGCGGCTTTTCTGGCTTCTGGGTGCGCTGTTGGGGGGTCAAGCGGCGGCGAGGCGCCCGGATCGGATTCCCGGCCGACATCGGAGATCAACGACCCGCGCGATGCGGCTTCTGTGCAGCAGTGCAGCTTGTTGAAGTCGGAAGATATCCAGGCTCTGGGGCTATCTCCGGATGGAAAAGTTAAGCCGAACGAACTTGATCCCAGTATGCCGGACAATTGCACCTGGGAATCCGATGATGGAAAAAAGTCGCTGGCTGTGACAGTTTTTCCGGGGCGGTCTATCCAGCAGTATCGAGATAACTCTGATAGTTATGTCGATTTTTCTGAGATGGTCATCGCGGGGCATCCTGCTGTGCAGGCGAACGTGAGTTCCCCGGAAGGGGGCAGCTGCGGGATTTTCCTCGGGACGAAGGACGATCAAGTAGTTTCGGCAGTGGCGATTGACTTCACCAAGGCTGAGAAGCCGTACGACCCGTGCCCCCTGGCGAAGAGCGCGCTAGAGGCTTCGGTTCCGACACTGCCTGCGGCCAAATAGAGGGGGTTGAAGTGGTTTCTCTTGATTCAGGTCCCGGCATGTGCTTCGCGGGTATGGCGAAGCAGCTGCGCGCGGACATGGGTGGTTCTCCTGAAGCCGGTTCGCTGCCGAGCGCGTTGAACCACGGTAGTGCGGCGTGGGATACGGCCCGGAAGAAGTTCGAGCAGCTGGCGACGGACGTGGAGTCCGCGCTCCGTAAGGCCGAGACCGCGCACGAAGGTCGCGCCGCCGATGCCGCGCAGGCGTCGATCAACGAGATCGCGCCGCACGCGCGGGCGGCCGCGGAGACCGCCGGTGCCGTGAGCAAGGCGCTGGAGAACCAGGCCACCACGCAGACCTCGACCTTCCACGAAATCCCGGGCAAGGGCGAGACCCTCAACAACGGGCGTGAGGTGCAGCTCGACCCGCCGCAGAAGGGCTGGGTCGAGGAAGGCGGTTGGGACGACACCTGGATCCTCGGCTGGGCGAGCGACTACGAGGAGCGGATGGAGGACTTCCAGCTCACCAACGATCGCGCGCTCGAGATCAAGGAGCGCTACCAGCGGGAGACCGAGACCAACCTCAACTCGGTCCCCGAGTTCCAGCCCATGCCCGGGGAGGAGTCGAACTCCCCCGCCCCCGGCGCGACGACGCCTTCCGCGCGGGATGCGATGGGGAATTCGCAGTTCAGCAGCGTGTCTTCGCACGGTGGTGGGGTTCCGGCGGGGACTTCGTCGTCGTGGGCGTCGTCGCCGACTCCGGGTGGTGGGGCTCCGTCGCTGGGCACCGGGAACTCCGGTGGGGTTCCGGCCGGGTCCGGTTCCGCGTGGGCTCCGTCGCCGCAGCCGGGCGGCGGGCTGGCACCGGGCGTGGTGCGCGGTCCGGACGGCACGTTGTACCGGCAGAACCCCCAGACCGGGGCGTGGGAGCGGCAGAACCCGTACAACGGTCGCTGGGCTCCGGCACCGGGCGGTGGTCCTGGTGGCGCCGCGGGTGGTCGCGGTGGCGTCGGTGCTGGTGGTTCCGGGGGCCGCATGGGCGGCCTCGGCGCCGGTGCTGGTGCCGGTTCGGGCACGGGCGCCGGTGGTCGCGCCGGGATCGGTGGCCTGGGCGGTGCCGGTGGCGGGACGTCCGCGTCCGGTGGCGCCGGTGCGGCCGGTGCTCGCGGCGGTGCGGGCGCGCCGGGCGGCGTGGGCGGTGGGCAGCGCGGTGCTCAGCAGGGCGAGGACGCCGAGCACGAGCGGCCGAGCTGGCTCATCGAGGAGGAAGACGTGTTCACCAACGACATGCGGGCGGTGGCCCCGCCGGTCTTCGGCGACTGGGAGAACCAGGACCGCTGATGGCACGAGGCAGGATGTCGATCAGCCCGTTGGCCGCCGCCTACCTGTGCGAGCGGTTCGACAGCCACGTCCACCCGCTGCTGCGGGTGGGCAGGCTGGCGGGCGAACCCACCCGTGACGAGCTGGCTCGCGCCGCCGAACTCGGCAGGCAGGACCTGGCCCGACGCGGGTACTTGGAACGGGACGAGCTGCACCCGTTCCTGGACGACGCGTGGCAACTGCTGTCCCGGCCGCCGCTGGCGGTCGGGGTGGCGGTGCACGCCAAGCGCGGCACCTCGTTCAACGCGGTCTGCGTCGAGCACGGCCGCGCCACGGTGCGCGCGTACCAGGCCGACGGTGAGAACAACGACGACCTGCAGGACATCGTGCTCAGCAGGCACGAGTACGGCGGCCCCGCCGGCAACGCGGTCGAACTGATCGGCGCGCCCTCCTCGGGTGGTGGCGGCACGGCCAGCGTGCCGGTCGAAGTGCTCGACGGCGCGACCGCGCGGATGCGCCGCAACCCCACCGGCAGCCTGCTCAGCGCGCTCACCGGCGCCGGGGTGAAGAGCGCCGACGCGCGGGTGCTGGCGTCGGTGCTCACCGCGGAACGCGAACTGGACGGGGTGTTCACCGCGCGCAGCCACGACCGCCGGGTCGGGCGCACGCACCGGCCACCGTTCTCGGTGTCGTTCTTCACCGGGGCCGACGGCTGCTACCTGACGCAGAAGCGGGAAGGCGGTGACGGGCGCCAGTGGTTCACCGTCGCGCCCGCCGACCGGCGCAAGCTGACCGCCAAGATCGAAGAGATGGCGCGGCTGGTGGCACTGCCCGCCGCCCGGTGACTCACCGGCGGGCGGTGCTGCCCCGCGCGACGAGGTGGGCCGACAACGTGCGCGTCGCCGGCTCACCGACGTCACCCCCGATGCGGCGCAGCAGCAGCTGCGCACCCAGCGCACCCATGTCGTAGGCGGGCTGCGCGACCACGCTCAACGGCGGGTCCAGCAGCGTCGCCCACGGCGCGTCGTCGAACGCGATCACGCCGACGTCGCGGCCGGGCCGCAGGCCCAGTTCGCCCAAGGTCTCCAGCACGCCCACCGCCATCGCGTTGTTCGCGACCAGCAGCGCATCCGGCGGCTCCGGCCGGTCCATCAGCTGCCGCGCCGCGCGCCGGGCGCCCGCCGCGCGGAACTCGGTGTGCCGCACCAGGCCCGCGTCCGCGAGCCCCGCCGTGCGCAGGCCGTCCCGGTAACCGGCCAGCCGCGCGTCGGCCGTCGGCATCCCGCTCGGACCGGTCAAGCAGCCGATGCGGCGGTAGCCCTGGTCGGCCAGGTGCAGCGTGGCGCTCCGCGCCGCACCACCGCTGTCCACCAGCACCGTGTCCCCGCCACCCGGCAGCGGCCGGTCCAGCGCGACCACCGGGACCGCGTGCGCCCGCAGCAGCGCGGCGCTCTCCTCCCGGCCGGTGGGGGACAGCAGCACCCCGGCGACGCGTTCCTGCAACGCCACGTCCAGGTATTCGCGTTCCTTCGCCGGATCGTCGTCGGAATTGCACAGCACCACCGAATACCCGGCGGCGTGCGCCACGTCCTCCACGCCGCGCGAGATCGCGGTGAAGAAGGGGTTCTCGACGTCCGAGATGATCAGCGCGAGCACCGCGGTCTCCTGCTTGCGCAGGTTCCGGGCCGGGCCGTTCGGCCGGTAGCCCAGCTCGTCCGCCGCGGCCACCACCCGCGCCGCCAGCGCCGGATCCACCGTGCTCTTGCCGTTCAGCGCCCGCGACACCGTCGCGGTGGAGACCCCGGCCCTGGCCGCCACATCACTGATCGTCGCCACCGGACCTCCTGCTGTCGGCTGGCCGCGTGGTCGCGGCGCGGATTCCTTGACAGTTCCGACGAGGCCAGAATAACTTCCGAGAAATCGATTGCTCATAACCCGGTCGGTCAACGATGCACGAACTCGGGTGCAGGCGGCAGGCGCGGAACCCCAGCGCAGGCGGACCCGGAGCGACCTGCCGGGAGCGGTGCAAGTCGAGGAGCCGGCGTTCCGAACCCGGGACGGCGGCGAGTCCGGACCCAGCACGTTCCGAGAACCCGGGAGGCCCCGTGGCCCGCATCGGTGTCATCTCCATCTCCGACGGTCGTGATCACGTGCACGCGCGCAACGCCGACTTCATCCGGCTCAAGCAGGACGGTCTCGTCGCCGCGCTCACCGCGGCCGGGCACGACGTCGTCGCCGGTCGAGAACTCGTCGCCGACAACGTGCTCGCCAGCTCCGTGGCCCGCGAGGTCGCGGCCGCCGACGTGGACGTCACCGTCCTCTACTACGCGGTCTGGTCGTTCCCGCACTTCACGATGCTCGCCGCCGACGCCACCCGCAGCCCGCTGGTGCTCGTCGCCAGTACCGACCCCACCGAACCGGGCCTCGTCGGCATGCTCGCCGCGGGCGGCGCGCTCGACCAGATCGGGCGCGAGCACACCCGCGCCTGGGGCGCTCCCGACGACCCCGAGCTCGCCGCCACCATCGGAGTCCAGGCCACCGCCGCCGCGGCCGTCGCCTCGCTGCGCGGCTCCACCTTCGGTCGCTTCGGTGGCCGGCCCATGGGCATGAACACCGCCGTGGCCAACACCGACCAGTGGCAGCGGCAGTTCGGCATCGACGTCGAGGAGATCGACCAGTACGAACTCGTGCTGCGCGCCGAGAAGGCCGACGCGGCCGAAGCCCGCAAGGCCCGCGAGTGGATCGAGCGGCACGCCGCCGGGGTGCACTACGACGGCGCGAAGCTCACCCCCGAACTGCTGGAACGCCAGATCCGCTCCTACATCGCCGTCTGCGAGATCATCGCCGAGCGGCACCTCGACTTCTCCGGCATCAAGGGCCAGCCGGAACTCACCGAGAACTTCGCCACCATGGACGTCACCGAGGCCTTCCTCAACGACCCCTACGACTGGAACGGCCCCAAGGACACCCACGTCTGCGCCACCGAAGCCGACATGGACGGCGCGCTCACCATGCAGCTGTTCAAGCAGGTCGCCCGCACCCCGGTGCTGTTCGCGGACGTGCGGCACTACCACGCGGACCGCGACATCTGGGACCTGTGCAACTCCGGCCAGCACGCCACCTGGTACGCGGTGCGCAGCGACGACCCGGCCGAGAACCTCGCCAAGGTCAACTTCTACCCGGAGGTGTTCTTCTTCCCCGCGGGCGGCGCCTCCGTGCAGCACATCGCCGCGCCCGGGCAGATGACCCTCGGCAGGCTCACCAGAGAAGCGGGGGAGTACCGGCTGCAGCTGATGCTCGGCGAGTTCGAGAACTACGACGAGGACACCAACCGCGCTCTCGTCGAGCAGTCCACCCCGGAGTGGCCGCACGCGTTCGCCCGGCTCGACGCGCCCGGCGAGGTGTTCCTGTCCAGGTTCGGCGCCAACCACGTGCACGCCGTGCCGGGCGACCACCGCGCCGCGCTCCGCGCCGTCGCCGGCCAGCTCGGCGTCCGCCTCGACGAGTGGACCCGCGGCTGAGCGGCGCACCGGATCGAACAAGCCGGAACGGGCCGAAACAAACACGCGCGCGTCCCGCATCGAAGCGCAGGTCAGTGCGTTGGTCCAGCGGCCATCGGCGGGAACCGGGCTCCCGCCGATGGCCCAGCGGGCCGCGCGCGTGCCCGAATCGGACAGGAGTGCGGATCGCCCGGGCGGCGGGTCTTTACGATGCCGCGGGGAACACCGGACGAGCGGGAGGAACAGGCGATGGCTGAGGGCGTGCTGATCGGGATCGACATCGGAACGTCGAGTTCCAAGGGGGTCCTGGTCACCACCGACGGGCGGATCGTGGCCAGGTCGACCAAGCCGCACGACACCTCCTACCCGCACCCGGGCTGGGTCGAGCACGACGCGGAATCGGTGTGGTGGAACGACTTCACCGCCATCGTGCGGGACCTGCTGCCCGCCGCCGAGGGACGCACGATCGAAGGACTCGGCGTCAGCGGCATCGGACCGGTGCTGCTGCCCGCCGACGGCGACGGCAACCCGCTGCGGCCCGCGATCCTCTACGGCGTCGACACCCGCGCCACCACCGAGATCGCCGAGCTCACCGAGGGGTTCGGCGCCGACGAGATCCTGCGCCGCGGCGGCTCCGCGCTGACCAGCCAGGCCGTCGGGCCGAAGATCCGGTGGCTCGCGAAGAACGAACCCGAGGTGTACGCGCGCACCGAGAAGCTGCTCATGTGCAGCTCGTACCTGGTGCACCGGCTCACCGGGCGCTACGTGCTCGACCACCACTCCGCCAGCCAGTGCGACCCGCTCTACGACCTGCGGGCCCGCGACTGGTCGAAGGACTGGGCGCAGCGCGTCGCCCCGGACTTGCCGCTGCCCGAACTCGCCTGGCCCACCGAGGTCGTCGGCCGCGTCGGAGCGCACGCCGCCGCCGAGACCGGGCTGCCCGAAGGGCTCCCCGTCACCACCGGCACCATCGACGCCTGGGCCGAGGCCACCAGCGCCGGCGTGCGCGAACCCGGCGACGTGATGCTGATGTACGGCACCACCATGTTCTTCGTGCAGGTGCTCACCGACCCGCGGCCGCATTCGGCGCTGTGGGGGACCTGCGGGGTCTTCCCGGACACCTACACGCTCGCCGCGGGCATGGCGACCTCCGGCGCGGTCACCGACTGGATCCGGCGGCTCGTCGACGGCGACTTCGCCGAACTCGTCGAGCAGGCCGCGGGCGCGCCCGCCGGCAGCCGCGGCCTGCTGCTGCTGCCGTACTTCGCGGGGGAGCGGACGCCGATCTTCGACCCGGACGCGCGCGGTGCGCTGCTCGGGCTCACCACCAGCCACGGGCGGGCCGAGGTGTACCGGGCAGCGCTGGAAGGCATCGGCTACGGGGTGCGGCACAACCTCGAAGCGATGAGCTCCGCGGGCGGCCGGGCCGGGCGGCTCGTCGCCGTCGGTGGCGGCACCCAGGGCGGGCTGTGGACGCAGATCGTCTCCGACATCTCCGGCCAGGAGCAGCAGATCCCCAGCGAGACCGTCGGCGCCGCGTTCGGCGACGCCCTGATGGCCGGGATCGCCACCGGCACCGCCGTGGACGAGCGGCAGTGGAACCCGGTCGCCCGCACCGTCGTGCCCGACCCGGAGCGCACCGAGCGCTACGACGCCTTCTACCAGCACTACCTGGAGCTCTACCGCGCCACCGCGGACATCCAGCACTTCCTCGCTCGTCAGCAGCACGCCGCTGACGACTGATCGCTTCTCCCCCTGCTGATCGGGGGTGGGGCGGCGGAACCTCAGCGGGATTCTCGCTGCGGGATCTTTTTCACCGGTGGCTCCGCCACAGGCGAAAAAGCTGTCCTCGCGAGAATCCCGCTGAGAACCCGCGGGTGGTCCCGTTGCGTGCTGGGTCTCCGCTCAGCGGCTTCGCCGCTGACAGGAAGGACGATGGGGCGTCGGGGGAGGTCGCGGGCGGGTTGTTCGTCCTGGTTTCTTGCGGGTGGTACTAGTGCCACCCGAACGGGTGAGGGCCTTGTTAAGGTCCTCAGCGGTCGGCGCCGGTGGACGGAGCCAACGGTTCCGGGAGGGCGGCATGGTCTCGGCGCGGCGGATCTGGCGAGCGGTGCTGGCCGGAACGGCGGTGCTGGCCGTGACCGCCGGCTGCGCCGTCTCCGCCGGTTCCGGCAGCGGCACGCTGATCGGAGCGGCCGCCGCCGACCTCGGCGCGGCGCGGGTCGTCACCGGTCAGGTGTACGCGACGCGCGCGTCCGGGCCGCTCGCGCTGGACCTGTTCCTGCCCGCAGGTGCCGGACCGCACCCGTTGGTGGTGTACGCGCACGGCGGCGGCTGGGACGCGGGTGACCGTGGCCTCGACGGGCACCGCGCCGTCGGCGGCGCCGCCGAATCGCTCGCGGCCGAGCGCATGATCAGCCGCGGTTTCGCGGTGGCCACGGTGGACTACCGGCTCAGCGATCTCGCCCCCGCCCCGGCGCAGGTCGAGGACGTCGCGGATGCGGTCCGCTGGTTGCAGTCGCGTGCAGGCACGTGGAGCTTGGACGCCGACCGCGTGGTCCTGTGGGGCGCCTCGGCCGGCGGGCTGCTCGTCTCGCAGCTCGGCGCGATCACCGACGACCCCGGCGAACCCGGGGGCGGGCTCACCGGCATCCGCGCGGTGATCGACTGGTTCGGGCCGACGGACCTGAGCGCCGAAGCGGAGCTGGCGACCCCGCAGCTGTCCGACTACTCGCGCCGGACGGTGCGCAAGTACCTCGGCTGCATGCCGAGCGAATGCCCGCAGCACGCGGCCGCCGCCAGCCCGATCCGCAACCTCTCCGGCGCCGAGCCGCCGTACCTCATCCAGCACGGCACCAAGGATTCGCTGGTGCCGATCGCGCAGAGCCTCAACTTCGCGGCCGAGCTGCGCGAACTCGGCGTGGACGTGTCGCTGCACCCCTACGACGACTTCGACCACGGCTTCACCCCCGGCCCGAGCGTGCCGATGATCGTGGACGCGATCGACGAGTTCCTCGCCGCTCACGTCTGACCCGAGGTCAGTTCTCGGCCGGGTCGCTGCCCACCAGCCCCTCCTCCTCCCGGCGCACCGTGCCGATCGAGGCGGCACCGCCCGCGCCCTCCGCGAGCGGCTGCACCGCGCCGCGGAACGACTCCAGCGCGTCCAGCTCGCGGCGGCGGGCGGAGACGAAGCGCTGCAGGTGGGTGCTGGACAGGTTCACCGCCTCCACCGCGCCGGACGCGGCCCGCTGCGCGCGCACCGCCTGCGAGCGCACCTGCTCGATGTCCTCCGCGATGGTGCGCTCGGTCGCCGCGAACAGCGCGGCCGAGGCCAGCACCGCGAAACCCGTGGGGCCGCACAGGAAGACCCGCTTGTCCAGCAGCCAGGACAGCAGGCTCGGATCGGTGTCCAGCGCGGTGACCACGGCCGCGTCCGAGGGCACGAACATGATCGTCCCGTAGATCGCGTCCGCCCAGCGCTGGTAGCCCTTGCCGGACAGCTCGGTCGCCCGCGAGCGGATGTTGCGCACGTGCACCCGCAGCGCATCGCCGCGCTCCTGTGGGTCGTCGGTCTCCATCGCCTCCGCCCACACCGCGAGGCTCGCCTTCGCGTCCACCGGCACCTGCCTGCCGCCGCCGACGGCGAGCACCAGGTCCGGCCGCGCCGCGCCGCCACCGGCCAGGTCGGTCTGCACGCTGAAGTGGACGCCTTCCCGCAGCCCCAACGACTTCGCCGTCTCGACGAGGACCTGCTCGCCGAGCTCGCCGCGCCCGGTGATGGACGCGAACGCCACCTCGTACCGGCGCAGCGCGGCCTGCTGCTCCACGGTGCGGGCGCGTTCGGACTCCACCATGCGCAACGCCTCGTCGGCGCGGTGCGCGGAGTCGGTGTAGAGCCGCCAGATCAGCACCAGCGCGGCCGCGAACAGCAGCACCAGCACGATCACGACGGCGATCAGCACGCCCATGGCGATCTCCTCTCGGCCGGGAACGGTCCTGATCATTCCGCATCCGGCCGGTGATCCGGTCCCGATCGGGGCGAGGGCCACCGGATCGGCCCGATCGGCCGCGTTCTCCCTGGCAGGAGCGCACGTCAGACTCGCCGTCCGCGTGTCGGCGCAGCGGCTCACCGGACCGCCGCCGGGCCCGCCGCGAGTCCGCCGCGGTGTCGATCACCTGCGAAGACGATGTCGCGGCAGCGTCTCAACGGCCCCCGACGCAGCGTGATCGAGGCCGGAGCCGTTCGGTAACTTGACCGCCATGCGGGTGCTGCACACCTCCGACTGGCACGTGGGGCGGACGTTTCACGGCCGAGACCTGCTCGCCGAGCAGGAAGCGGTCCTCACCGGACTGGCCGACCTGGTCACCGCCGAAGACGTCGACGTGGTCGTCGTCTCCGGCGACCTCTACGACCGCGCCGTGCCCTCCGGCGAGGCCGTGGAGACCTGCGTGCGCGTGTTCGGCGCGCTCCGCGCGGCCGGGGCGCGGCTCGTCGTCACCCCCGGCAACCACGACTCCGCCGCCCGCGTCGGCGCCTTCGGCGAGTTCGCCGCCGCGGGTGGGCTGCACCTGCGCACCCGCATCTCCCGGCTGCACGAACCCGTGCTGCTCGACGACGAGCACGGGCCCGTCGCGTTCTACGGGATCCCCTACCTGGAACCGGATCCGGCCCGCCAGGTCCTCGACTCGCTGCCCGACGTGCCCGGCGCGGCCCCGGTCCAGGGCCGTGGGCACGAACCGGTGCTCGCCGAGGCGATGAACCGCGTCCGGGCCGACCTCGCGGGCCGGCCCGCCGGAACACGGTCCGTGGTGCTCGCGCACGCCTTCGTCGTCGGCGGCGACGCCAGCGAATCCGAACGGCCCATCGCCGTCGGCGGTGTCGACACCGTGCCCGGTTCGGTCTTCGACGGCGTGGACTACGTGGCGCTCGGGCACCTGCACGGGCCGCAGACCCTCGCCGAGCACCTGCGCTACTCCGGGAGCCCGCTCGCCTACTCGTTCTCCGAGGCGCGGCAGCGGAAATCCGCCTGGCTCGTCGACCTCGACGCCGACGGGCTCCACGAGGTGCGCCGCCACGAACTGCCCGTGCCGCGCGCGCTCGCGACCGTCCGCGGCCGGCTCGACGCGCTGCTCGCCGAACCCGAGTACGCCGAGTTCGAGGAGTGCTTCCTGTCCGCCACGCTCACCGACGACGTGCGGCCGGTCGACGCGATGCGCGCCCTGCAGGAGCGGTTCCCGCACGCGGTCCACCTCGAATGGCAGCCGGAGAACGGCCGCGCCACCGCGGAACTGCGCTACTCCGAGGCCGTGCGCGGGCGGGACGACACCACCATCGCCGAAGGGTTCGTCGCCGACTGCCGCGGATCCGAACCCACCGGTGGCGAACGCGCGCTGCTCGCCGAAGCGCTGCACGCCGTGCAGGTCGCGGAGGTGCGGGAATGAGGCTGCACCAGCTCGCGATCACCGCGTTCGGGCCCTACCGGGACCGGGTCGACGTCGACTTCGACGCGCTCGGCACCGACGGCCTCTTCCTGCTGCACGGCGACACCGGCGCGGGCAAGACCAGCCTGCTCGACGCGATCTGCTTCGCCCTCTACGGCGCGGTGCCCGGCGCGCGCGAACAGGTCAAGCAGCTGCGCTGCGACACCGCCGCCGACGACGTGGCCACCTCGGTCGAGCTGGAGCTGACCGTGCAGGGTCACCGGCTGCGCGTCGTGCGCAGCCCCAAGTACGACCAGCGCAAGAAGCGCGGCGAAGGCACCACCACCCGCAACGCCAAGGCCTCGCTGATCTGGATCGGCGACGCGCCCGGCGACGCTGCCTCCGAAGGTTCCAGCCGCATCGACGAGGTCAACCGCAGCGTGCAGCGGTTGCTCGGGATGAGCGTCGACCAGTTCACGAAGGTCGTGCTGCTGCCGCAGGGCGAGTTCGCGAACTTCCTGCGCGCCGAGACCACCGAACGCGAGAAGCTGCTGGAGAAGCTGTTCGGCACCCAGCGGTTCGCCGACGTCGAGCGGTGGTTCGTCGAGCACCGCCGGGAACGCGGCCGCGACGTCGAAGCACACCAGCAGCAGGTGCGGGAACTGCTCGCCCGCGCCGCCCAGGTCGTCGGGCAGGACCCGGAGAACGGCGCCGACGAGCGGCACTGGCTGGAGAGCTGGGAGAAGCACCTCGCCGCCGAGCTCGACGAGACCCGGCGGCAGCACGTCGAACTCGCCGCCCGCCGCGACGCCGCGGAACAGGAGCTCACCGCCCGCCGCGAGCTCGCCGACAAGGTCCGCCGGGTGCGCGGCGCCCACGCCGAACTCGCCGAACTCGATGCGCAACAGACCGAACACCGGCGGTGGCGCACCGAACTCGACGCCGCCCAGCGGGTGCTGCCGGTGCTCACCGCGCGCCGTGCCGTCACCGAAGCCGAGACCGAACTCGACCGGGCCGCCCGGGAAGCCGCGCACGCCGAAACGGGCTGCCCCGACCCGGACGCCCCGCTCGACGAGCTGCGCAGGCGTTCCGGCGAACACCGCGAACGCGCGGGCGCGCTCGCCGAACTGCTCCCCGAAGCCCGCAAGCAGGACACCGACCGCGCCCGGCTCGCCGAGCTCGACCGCGGGATCGACGCCGACGAACGCGCCACCGCCGAGCTCGACGAGCAGCAGGCCGCGCTGCCCGACCGCATCAGCACCGCCCGCACCCGGCTCGACGAGGCCAAGGAAGCGGCCACCCGCCGCGACCAGGTCGAGGCGAAGGTCGAAGAACTCGCCGACCTGCTCGGCACCGCCCGCGCCGTGCCCGCCGCGCAGCAGGCCCACGAACAGGCCGCCGAAGCCGCCCGCCGCGCCGTGGACGAGCACCAGCGCGCCCGCGAGACCGTGCTGGACCTGCGCGACCGCAGGCTCGCCGGGATGGCCGCCGAACTCGCCGCCGGACTCACCGCGGGGGAGCCGTGCCCGGTGTGCGGGTCCGCCGACCACCCCGAACCGCGCTCGGCCGTGGACGACTCGGTCGGCGCCGAGGACGAGGAACGCGCCCAGCAGGCCGAACAACGCGCCCAAGCCCGCCGCGACAGCACCGCCGCCGCGGAGACCGACGCGCGCAGGCACCTCGAACTGCTGCGGCACCGCCTCGGCGACCGCGGCACCGACGACCTCGCCGCCGAGACCACCTCCGCCACCGAACGCCGCGACGCGGTGCGCGCGCTCGCCGACCAGACCCCGGCGCGCAGCCGGGAACTCGCCGAACTGGAATCCGCCGCGCAACGGCTCACCGAGCAGCGCGGCGAGCTGGACCGGCGCATCGCCGCCGCGCGCACCGAACGCACCGGCCTGGCTGAGGCGATCGAGGCCCGTGCCGCCCGGCTGGACGCCGCTCGCGGCGAGCACCCCGACATCGACGCGCACCGCGCGCACCTGCTCGACCAGGTCGAACGGCTCGACCGCCTCGTCGCCGCCCGCACCGCCCGCGACGACGCGGACGCCCGGCTCGCCAAGCAGCGCGAAGCCCTGCGGGCCGCGGCGGTCGACGCGGGCTTCGCCGACGTCGACGAGGCGCTGCGCGCCGAACGGGACGAGAGCCGGCGCACCGAGCTCGCCGACGCCCTCACCCGCGCCGAGCAGCGACGCGCCACCGCGCAGGCCACGCTCGGCGGCGAAGAGCTCTTCGGCATCGACGCCGACACCGAGGTCGGGCTCGACGCCGCCGCCGAAGCCGCCACCACCGCCCGCGAAGCCGCCGAACGCGCCGCTATCACCGCGCAACGCGTCGAACAGCGCGAACAGGACGTGCGGCGGCTCGCGACCCGGCTGCGCGCGGCCTGGGACGAGCTCGGCCCGGCGCTCGCCGAACACGCCGAACTCGAAGCACTCGCCGACGTCGTCAACGGGCGTGGGCAGAACGCGCGGAAGATGTCCCTGCGCTCCTACGTGCTCGCCGCCCGGCTGGAGGAGGTCGCGGTCACCGCGACCCGGCGGTTGCGGCGGATGAGCGACGGCCGCTACTCGTTCGTGCACTCCGACGCCGCGGGCGCGCGGGGCACCCGGGGCGGGCTCGGGCTCGACGTGCTCGACGACTACTCCGGGCAGACCCGCTCGGCGAAGACGCTCTCCGGTGGCGAATCGTTCATGGCCTCGCTGTCGCTGGCGCTCGGCCTCGCCGACGTGGTGGCCGCCGAGACCGGTGGGGCGCTGCTGGACACGCTGTTCATCGACGAGGGCTTCGGCACGCTCGACGCGAACACCCTCGATCTCGTGATGGACACGCTCGACGAGCTGCGCGCCGGTGGCCGGGTGATCGGGCTCGTCTCGCACGTGGACGAGATGCGCCAGCGGATCGGGGTGCGGCTGCGGATCCGGAAGTCGCGGGACCACGGCTCCACCATCGAACTCGACACCTGACCCCCGCCCGGACTCGCAGCGGGGACGGGCAGCGACCGGATGACAGCTGGGGGATTGCTCCCTAATGTCGGAGTCATGGCTCACTCCACGATCATGCGTTCCCGCGTCGGCAAGCTCGTCGGCGGCGCGGCGGGCGCGCTCCTCGCGCTCACCGTCACCGCGGGTTGCAACGACCCGGCCCCGCCATCGCAGCAGCAGCAGGAACAGCAGGACGGCGACCAGCAGGACGGCGACCGCCCGGACCAGCAGGACGACCAGCGCGACGGCGACCAGCAGGATCACCGGCACGACGACCACGAGGACGACCAGGGCGACGGCGAGCAGGACGACGACTGACGTCGTCACCCGGATCGGGGGCCCCCCCCCCGCCCCCCCCCCCGGGCGCGGGGGGGGGGGGCCCCCCACCGCTCCGCGCGGTGGCGGACCGGAGCGGGGAATTCGCGGCGCGGCTCCGGCGGAACCGGAGCGGGATCAGAAGGTGACGCCCTGCGCCGACGGCTGCAGCGTGCCGACCTGCATCGACTTGATCAGGAACTCCAGGTGCTCGGCCTCGCCGCTGTCGACGTGCACGTTCACGTCGCCGGAGGTGTCCGAGAAGCTCGCCCGGAAACCGGTGGCGGTGCGCACGTCGTTCTTGTCGCCGAGTTCGAAGTGGACGCCCGCGAACGCGGTGCGGTTCGGCTCCAGCGAGATCTCGGTGCGACCGCCCGGGACGTCGACGTTCTCGCTCGGCACGCCGTCGATCGGGGAGCCCGTCATGTCCTCCGGCGTCAGCTCGGCCCAGCCCGCCACCGGGCAGGTCCGGTCCGACTGGTTCGTGACGGCCAGCAGGTTCACGCCGGGGCGTCCCGGCTGCGGGATCAGGTCGACCGAGTAGTCCGCCGCGGAACAGGGGGAGGTCGAGATGTCCTCGGTCGTCCCACCCTGCTCGACGGCCGCGTTCGACGCCCCGGACGGCGCGGCACCGGTGGCCTGGCCGCAACCGACGAGCAGCAGCGCACCGCTGAACAGCGCGGCGGCGGCACCGATCTTGCGGGTCTTGGTCAGCGACATGGTGGTTCTCCCCCTTCGGCTTCCGCACGGTCGTCCCGTGCCCTTCACGCCGTAGGACGTGCCGTCCGCGACCGGGGTTGCCGCCGCCGCACCGGGAAATCGTTCGTGCGGGTATTCCCGCTCGGCTTTCCGGAGCAGTGGCCGCGATCGCCGTGATCGTTATGATTCACCCACTCGTGCGCGGATGCGACATCGCGCCGAGCGGTGCCGGACGCCGATGTCTGCCGCGCCGCCGGTGCCGCGCAGGCCCCGACGTGCGAGCCGCCGGATCGCTGCCGCGCGATCCCAGAAGACACGGGCAGAGGTCCACATGAGATCGTCCTTCGTCAGAGGGGGTGCGGTGCGCGCCGGTCGGTTGCCCCGCGCGCTCGCGGTGTTGACGGGGGTGACGGGGCTGCTGGTGAGCGCGGCGGCCCCCGCCTTCGCCGAAACACCGGAACGCCCCGACACCGTCCAGCAGCGGGCCTACGAGTCCGCCGCCGCCGAGTTCGGCGTGCCGCAACAACTGCTGATGGCGGTGTCCTTCCAGCTCACCAGGTGGGAGGACCACCACGGTGAGCAGAGCAAGGCCGGCGGCTACGGCCCGATGCACCTCGTCGAGGTCAGCGCCGAGCAGCTCCGTGAGCAGCACCCCAAGCTCGTCCGGTACGCCGACGAGCCGTCGCTGCACACCCTCACCGAGGCCGCCGAGCTCACGGGCACCGACCCGGAGCAGCTGAAGACGGACGTCGTGCAGAACATCCGGGCCGGTGCCGCGCTGCTCGTGCACCGCGCCGAGGAGATCGACGGCGGCGCGCCTGACGAGATCGACGACTGGTACCCGGCCGTGGCCGAGTTCAGCGGTGATGCGCAGGCCGACGGCGCGCAGTCCTTCGCCGACGACGTCTACGACGTGCTCGGCCAGGGCCGCGCGCGCACCACGTCCAGCGGCCAGCGCCTCGCGTTCGCGAAGGTCGCCGCCGAGCCCGAACCGGACCGCGACCTGTCCGCGGCCCGGCTGAAGGCCGCGCCCGCGGAGGAAGCGGACCAGCCGAAGGCGGAATGCCCCGGAGGACTGGACTGCCGCTACCTGCCCGCGGCCTACCAGCCCACCGACCCGGAGGACCCCACCGCCGGGTACGGCAACTACGACACCGCGAACCGCCCCGAGGACGTGAAGATCGACTCGATCGTCATCCACGACACCGAGGTGTCGTACCAGTCGACGATCAGCGCGTTCCAGAACCCGGCGCACGGCGCCGCCTCGCACTACGTGGTCCGCTCCTCCGACGGCCAGATCACGCAGATGGTTCCCACCAAGGACATGCCGTGGCACGCGGGCAGCTGGGACCGCAACATCCGCTCCATCGGCATCGAGCACGAGGGCTGGGCCGCGGAAGGCGGTACCTGGTACACCGAGCCGATGTACCGCGCCTCGGCGAAGCTCGTCCGGTACCTCGCGGACAAGTACGACATCCCGCTCGACCGCGCGCACGTCCTCGGCCACGACGAGGTCACCGCGGAGAAGGCCGCCAAGGCCGGGCTGGAGCACTACGACCCGGGCCCGTTCTGGGACTGGGCGCACTACATGAACCTGATGGACGCGCCGCTGGACAACGACACGGGCGGCGACGACGTCGTCACGATCTTCCCGCGGTTCGACACCAACCGCCCCGAGGTCGTCAGCTGCTCGCAGGGCGAGGAGTGCGAGACGCTCCCCGCGCAGCCCGCGAACTTCCTGTACCTGCGCACCGAACCGCGCGCTGACGCGCCGCTGCTGAGCAACCCGGCGCTGCACGCCGACGGTGAACCCGGCACCACCCGCATCGAGGACTGGAGCGCCAAGGCCGCCGTCGGCAGGCAGTACGCCGTCGCCGAACGGCGCGACGACTGGCTCGCCATCTGGTTCGACGGCAAGAAGGCGTGGCTGAAGGACCCGGACGGCACCAACACCGCCCCCGCCGACGACGCGCACCGGGGCATCCCCGCCCGCGACGGCATCCCCACCTACGGGCGGGCGCTGCCCGCGCCGGGCGACTACCCGGAGGGCGTCGAGGCCCAGGAGCTCGAACCGCTGCCGTACAAGATCCCGGCCGGTCAGAAGTACGTGACGGGGGACGAGACCAAGGCGGTCGACTACCACGCCACCTACGACGAGCTCGACGATCCGGAGAACCACACCGTGATCAAGGGTTCGGAGACCTACGTCCCGGTCTCGTACAACCACCGCTGGGTCTACGTCAAGAAGTCGGACCTGGACGCGGCCTGACGAGCGGCGGGGCGCCGCGATCCGGTCGGGGCGCCCCGCGCTTCCTCGCGATCAGCCCTGGTGGGCGAGGTTGCGCGCGTAGTTGACGCGGTTGCCGAAGTCGACCACGGCGAACGCGGAGTGCACCGGGATCTGCGTCTGGTGCGCGATCCCGGAGCCGTGCACCGCCACCTGCACCCAGCCCTCGGTGCGTTCCTCCTTCGCGAGCAGGAACAGCAGACCGAGCAGGCAGAAGAACGCGAAGATGATCGCGCAGACGATCGCCCAGGTCGGGATGCCCCGCGTGGTGCGGCTGAGGTCGGTGAACGACCAGGTGGTGCCCGCGATCGGGGCGCGCCCGGACGGGGTGATCACTTCGTGCTGGGTGCAGGCGATGTCGCCGATGGCGACCAGGATCGGCGGTTGCGCGGGGTAGGGGTGCACGGGAGTTGATCGTACGTCGCCGCCCGGCGCGATTCAGGCGAACGCACCTCGCCGCCACCCCTCCGCTCAGTCGGACCAGAGGTGCCAGGTCCGCGTGGTGATGAGGACCGCGGACAGGGCGGTGCAGAGGGCGAAACCGGCCGCGTCGTCGATCAGCAGGCTGATCACGGCGAGCAGGCCCGCCACGACGCCCAGCACCAGCCGCGCCTTGCCGGGCGTGGCCGGGTGCAGGTCGGTGCGGGAGAAGGTGGCGGCGAACTCGGGGTCGTCGGCGGTGAGCCGGTCCTCGATCTCGGCGAGCCGGCGTTGCTCGTGTCGGTGCACTGGCTCCTCCTCCCGGCTCGGTGCGGGCGTGTGCCCGAGCGTGCCCGGGCGCGGGCGCGCGGGTGAGAGGACAACGGCCCGCGTTCCCGGGACCAAAGGCCCGGGCGGGCGCCGGCGAGAACCCGGCCGAGCACCGAGACCTGGCTCAGCGCCGAGCCGCGGCTGAGCGTGCCGACCGGTCCCCGTGCCGAGAGGGACCGGCCCGCTCCTACCCGCGCCGCGCGGCGGATTCCCCGGCGCGATCGAGGTTGGCTGGAACGGCCGTCCGATGAGTTCTCGCGACCGCATCACCTGATCGGCCGTTCCGGGAGCGGATCACGGCCGGGAGCCCGCGCTCCCGGCCGGGGATCAGCCGAGCACCACCGGCAGCGCCCGGAACCCGTTCATGATCAGGCCGCGGTTGCGGCGCAGTTCGCTCCCGCCGACGGCGAGGCGGGCCTCCGGGAAGCGGCGGGTGATCTCCTGGAGCGCCACCTCGCCCTCCAGCCGCGCGAGCGGGGCACCGAGGCAGTGGTGCAGCCCGTGTCCGAACGCGAGGTGCCCGGACCGGGGCCGCTCCAGGTCCAGCTCGTCGGCCCGCTCGAACTGCTCGCCGTCCCGGTTCGCCGAGGACAGGTTGATCATGACGAGTTCGCCCGCCGGGATGGTCACGTCGCCGATGGTCACGTCCTCGGTGGTGAACCGGTGCGTGCTCATCCGCAGCGGCCCGTCGTAGCGCAGCACCTCCTCCACCGCGCCGGGCAGCAGTTCGGGCCGTTCGCGCAGCTCGGCCCACTTCGCCGGTTCGGCCAGCAGCCAGCGCAGGCCGTTGCCGACCAGGTTCACGGTCGTCTCGTGCCCGGCCACGATCAGCAGGAACGCGGTGGCGAGCAGTTCCTCCTCGGTGAGCCGGTCCTCCTCGGCGGAGGCGGTGACCAGCGCCGAGAGCAGGTCCGCGCCGGGTTCGGCGCGCTTCGCCGCGAACAGCTCGTGGAAGAACCCCGCCATTTCGCGGGACGCACCGAGGCTCTGCCCCCGTTCGGCCGGAGTCAGCAGTGCGGCGGTCCAGTCGCGGAACCGGGAGCGATCACCGTCCGGGATGCCCATCAGCTCGCAGATCACCGTGATCGGCAGCGGGAACGCGAAGTGCTCGATCAGATCGACCGGTTCGTCCCGCGGCAGCGCGTCGAGCAGCCCGGTGACCAGCTCCAGCACCCGCGGCCGCAGCGCCGCGATGCGGCGGACGGTGAAGTCGCGGGCCAGCAGCTTGCGCAGCCGGGTGTGGTCGGGCGGGTCCGAGTTGAGCATGTGCTTGGAGAACAGCCCGGACAGCTGATCGCCGAGCTCCGGGTTCCGCTTGCTGCGGATGACGTCGTTGAGGCGGTCCGAATCCTTGGCCAGCCGTGGATCGTTGAGCGCGGCGCGGGCGTCGGCGAATCGGCCGATCACCCAGATCGGGAGCCCGTCCCCGGGGATGGCCCGGTGCACGGGGGCCTGTTCGCGCAGCGCGCGCTCCACCTCGTCGGCCCGGTCCCAGTAGTCCTCGTCGAACAGCGCGGTTCTCGTGTCGGTCACCCGGCCGAGTCTGCCCGTCGCGCAGCGCTACCGGCCACCAGATGATGTCGACGGTCCTCCGGCGGTGGACGCGTCCGGGGGAGTATGTCCCGGTGCGGACGCTGCTCATCGACAACCACGACTCGTACACCTACAACCTCTTCCACCTGCTCGCCGAGGTCAACGGACGGGAACCGGAGGTGGTGGCGCACGACGCCGCCGAGGTGGGCGACCTGCGGCTGGAGGAGTTCGACGCGATCGTGCTCTCGCCGGGCGCGGGCGATCCGCGGCGGCCGCGGGACTTCGGGCTGTGCCGCGACGTGCTGTGCAAGGCGGAGCTGCCGATCCTGGGCGTGTGCCTCGGGCACCAGGGCATCGCGGTGTCCGAGGGCGCCGAGGTGGTGCGCGCCCCGCAGGCCCGGCACGGGTTCCGCAGCCGCATCGAGCACCGCGGCGATCCGCTGTTCGCCGGGATGCCCGCCGAGTTCGCGGCCGTGCGCTACCACTCGCTGTGCGTGGCCGAGCCGCTGCCGCCGCAGCTGGAACCGCTGGCCTGGGCCGAGGACGGCGTGCTCATGGCGCTGCGGCACCGCTCGCTGCCGCGCTGGGGCGTGCAGTTCCACCCCGAGTCCGTGCCCGCCGAGCTCGGCGCCCGGCTGCTGGCGAACTTCCGCGACCTGGTGCGGCCCGCGAGCCGTCCGCCCGCGCCCGCCCGCGCCGCCGCCCGCCGCGCCGAACCCGAGGTCGAGTACCGGGCGCACGTCCGCGAACTCCCGGCGGTCGACGCCGAGGCCGCGTTCGCCGCGCTGTTCGCGGCATCCCCGGACGCGTTCTGGCTGGACAGCGCACAGGTCACGGCCGGCGCGTCCCGCTTCTCGTTCCTCGGCGACGGCTCCGGCCCGCTGGCCGAGACCGTCCGGCACCGCACCGGCGCGGGGCCGTCGATCTTCGACCGGCTCGGCGCGGAGCTGGCGCGGCGCCGGGTGCGGGCACCGGAGCTGCCGTTCGACTTCGTCGGCGGCTACGTGGGGTACTTCGGGTACGAGCTGAAAGCCGAGTGCGGCGGCGACGCCCGGCACCGCGCGGGCACGCCGGACGCCTGCTGGCTGTTCGCGGACCGGTTCCTCGCCGTGGACCACGAGCTCGGCCGCACCCACCTCGTGGCGCTGAGCGCCGACGCGGGCACCGAGCGGGCGGCGCGGCGCTGGCTCGCGGACGCGACGGCCGCGCTGCAGCGGCTGCCCGCGCTGCCCGATCCGCTCGCCGGGCACCGCGGGGTCGCCGACGTGCAGCCGCTGCTGGAACGCTCCCGGGACGACTACCTGGGGGCGGTGGCGGACTGCCGGGAGCTGCTGCTGGCCGGGGAGAGCTACGAGATCTGCCTGACCACCGGCGCCGCGCTGCCCGCCGCCGACGGGGCGTTCGAGACGTACCGGCGGCTGCGGGCGCTGAACCCCGCGCCGTACGGTGCCTTCCTGCGCTGCGGCGACGTGGAGGTCGCCAGCTCGTCACCGGAGCGGTTCCTGAAGATCTCCGGCGGCACCGCCGAGGCCAAGCCGATCAAGGGGACCGCCCCGCGCGGCGACACCCCGCAGCGGGACGCGGAGCTGCGCGACGGGCTCGCCGCCGACCCGAAGTCCCGCGCCGAGAACCTCATGATCGTCGACCTGCTGCGCAACGACCTCGGCCGGGTGTGCGCGCCGGGCTCGGTGCACGTGCCGGTGCTGATGGACGTGGAGAGCTACCGCACCGTGCACCAGCTGGTCTCCACGGTGCGCGGCGAGCTGCGGGAGGGGAGCGGCGCCGTGGACTGCGTGCGGGCCTGCTTCCCCGCCGGCTCGATGACCGGGGCGCCCAAGCGGCGCACCATGGAGATCATCGACGAGCTGGAGGACCGGGCGCGCGGGGTGTACTCGGGAGCGCTCGGCTACCTGAGCCTGACCGGGGACGCGGACCTGTCGGTGGTCATCCGGACCGCGGTGCGCAGCGGCGGCGGCTGGCGGATCGGCGCGGGCGGGGCGGTGGTGCTCGACTCGGACCCCGAAGCCGAGTACGCCGAGATGCTGCTGAAGGCGACCGCCGCGGCCCGCTGCCTGCCCGAGCCGTGACCGCCCGCGGGTGCGGCGGCGCCGTCCGCCGGGGCAGGCTGTGCGGGCACCGAGCGGCGCCGAATCACTCGGAGGGCGGTCCGCGGACCGCGGGAGGTGGAGGCGCGGCGCGGAACCGTGGATGATCGATTCCTGTTCCCGGCGACCGGCCCGTCCGGCGACCGGTGTTCCGGCGATGGGGAGGACGAAGCACATGGAGCGAGTGGTTCTGCTCGACGAGGGCGGTCGGGCCGCGGGCACCGCGGACAAGGCGACGGTGCACCACGAGGACACCCCGCTGCACCTGGCCTTCTCCTGCTACCTGTTCAACGAGCGCGGCGAGCTGATGCTCACCCAGCGCGCCCTGAGCAAGCGCACCTGGCCCGGCGTGTGGACCAACACGTGCTGCGGGCACCCGGCGCCCGGCGAGACCCCGCACGACGCGGTGCTGCGCAGGCTCGGCGAGGAGCTCGGGCTGCGCATCGAGCACATCGAGCTGGTCCTGCCCCGCTTCCGCTACCGCGCGGTGATGGGCAACGGCGTGGTGGAGAACGAGATGTGCCCGGTGTTCCGGGCGGTCGCCGAACCCGTGCCCGCGCCGAACCCCGCCGAGGTGGAGGACACCCGCTGGGTGCCGTGGACCGGGTTGGTCGAGCAGGTGCGCGACGGCGGCGCCGACATCTCGCCCTGGGCGGCGCTGCAGATCACCGAGCTCGCCGAGCTCGGCCCGGACCCGCTGGCCTGGCCCACCGGCGACGCGGCGGAGCTGCCGACCGCGGCCCGCGAGCCCACGACCGCGTGATCGCCGGGCGGCGCGGGCCGGTTGGTAGCGTCGCCCCGCACCCCTCGACCGCGCGGAGGATTCGATGACCGGGAGTACGGCGGACACCGCCAAGTGGATCCGGCGGTTCCAGCCCGCCCCGGAGGCGACCGCGCGGCTGGTGTGCTTCCCGCACGCGGGCGGTGCCGCCTCCTACTACTTCTCGGTGGCGAAGCGGCTGGCCCCGGCGATCGAGGTCCTCGCCGTGCAGTACCCGGGCAGGCAGGACCGCCGCACCGAACCCTGCGCGGGCAGCGTGCAGGAGCTGGCCGAGCAGGTGCTCGACCAGCTGCGGCCGTGGAGCGACCAGCCGCTCGCGCTGTTCGGGCACAGCATGGGCGCCAGCGTGGCCTTCGAGGTCGCGCGGCGGCTGGAGGAGTCGGGCACGCCGCCGCGCGCGCTGTTCGCCTCCGGCCGCACCGCGCCGGCGCGCACCCGGAACGAGGGCGTGCACGCGCTGCCGGACGACGAGTTCCTGGCCGCCCTGCGGGAGCTGGACGGCACCGAGTCGGCGGCGTTGGAGAGCGAGGAGCTGATGAAGCTCGCGCTGCCCGCGCTGCGCGCCGACTACCGGATCGCCGAGACCTACGCGTACCGGCCGGGGCCGCCGCTGCACTGCCCGCTGCACGTGCTGCTCGGCGTCGACGACCCGAAGGTCTCCGCGGACGAGGCGCGCGACTGGGCCGCGCACACCACCGGCGCCTTCCGCTTCCACCCGTTCCCCGGCGGGCACTTCTACCTCAACGCCGAGTCCGACGGGGTCCTGCGGCTCATCCGCGAACACCTGGCCCGCTGAACCGGTAGTGGGCGCGGGCCGCTCAGCTGACGGCGGTCTTCTCCGCGAGCCTGCCCTCCAGCGAGGCCGTCGCCAGCTCCACCCGCGACCGGCAACCGGTGCGGGCGAACAGCCGGGTCAGCCTGCTCTCCACCGTCTTCTCGCTGACCTGGATCGCCATCGCGATCTGCCGGTTGGTGTAGCCGTCGCTGACCAGCCGCACGATCCGGCTCTCGGTGCTGGAGATGAGCTGCTGCTTGCTGCGGGTGCGCGGCGGGGCGATGCCGCGGCGGCGCATCAGGTCCTGCGCGGCGTAGCGCAGCTCGGTCCAGCCGAGCCTGCGGGCGATGGCGTGCGCCTCGTGCAGCGGGGCCTTCGGGTCTTCGGCGAGTTCGGCGAGCAGCATGTGCAGCACCGCCAGCTGCGGGACGTCCGCGCGGCGCCGCGCGATCTCCAGGGCGCGCGCGGCGGGTTCGGCGGAGCCGCGCAGCTGGGCGCGGGCCATCAGCACCGCCGCGGAACTGGTCTCCGAGCGCAGCCGCTCGTCCAGCGCGACCAGCTCGTCGAACAGCTCCGCCGCCGCCTGCTCGTGCCCCTCCCGGTGGTGCAGCGCGACCAGCCGGTGCAACAGGTGCTCCAGCCCGGCGGGGGAACCGCCGCCGTCCCTGAGCTGCTCGTACTCGGCGCGCGCCACCCGCAGCGCCTCGTCCGGGTCACCCGCCCGGTAGGCGACGCCGAGCCGGGCCCAGGACAGCACGTGCCCGCCCGCGAGGTGCCGCGGCGTGTCCTGCAGCCACTCCTCGGCGCGCCGGTGCTCGCCGCGGGAGGCGCAGATCTCGGCGGCGACGGCGCGCGCGAGGAACCGGGCCGGGGTGCGCCGCTGCGGGGAGAGCTCGGCCTCCATGCGCCGTGCCGCGGACAGCGCCGCGTCCCACTCGCCGGTGCGGAACGAGCGCAGGATCTCCTGGTAGTACAGGACGCTGCCGCGCGAGGGCAGCCGGTAGCCGTCGCCGAGCACGATCTCCAGCGCGGTGGCGTGGTCAGTCATCGCCCCGGCTTCGCGCAGCCGGTCGGGGGCGTGGTCGACGGGGTGCTGCGCGCGGTCCCGCCACAGCGACCAGGCGCGCTGGAAGGTGTCCGCGTCGCCGCTGGCCGCGTGCAGCAGCATCAGCACCTCGGGCAGTTCCGGCAGGTCCTGCGGTTCGGCCTCGCGGTCGGCGTCTCCGGAGAACAGCGCGTTGAACCGGTCCGCGGCCTCGTCGAAGCGGCCGCAGCGGACGGCGGCGGCGAACTCCTGCAGCTCGGCGTCGAAGACCGCGCCGCCGGTGAGCGCCTTGAACAGCCGAGCCGGTTCCTGCACCTGCGCGGACTGCTCGTCCTGCAGCAGCGTGGTGAGCCAGCACAGCCCGACCGCCACCAGCAGCGTGCGGCGCAGTGGCTTGGCCTGGTCGTCCTGGTTGGACCCGGCGATCAGCGCGGGGACCAGCAGCCCGAGGTCCTTGGTGAGCTCGTCGTACTGGCCGAGGCTGGCGCGCAGCCGCAGCAGTTCCTCCAGCAGCGGCGGCCACCGGTCGTCGTCGTCGGAGAGCTGGCGCAGCGCGGCCTTGTACCAGGCGGCGGCGACCTCGGGGTCGGCGCTGGACATCCGGTCGGCTTCCTCGATGAGCACCCGGATCGCGGCGGCCTCCCCGTCCAGGCTCTCGCCGATGTGCACGAGGTGGGTGGCCAGGCGGGTGCGGTCGACCTGGCCGTTGCGCTCCAGCTTGGCGAGCATCTGCCGGGCCAGCGCGGTGTGCAGCGCGCGGGCGCGTTCCGCTCCGGAGCGGCGGCGCAGCGCGGCGGTCAGCGCGGGCACCGCGAACCGCAGCCTGCCGCGCTCGCCGATCTCCAGGATCCCGTCCTCCACCAGGGAGTCCAGTCCGCGGCCCGCGCCGTCCAGGCTGATCGCGGCGGCGGCGGTGAGCATCGGCAGCTCGTCCACCGACACCTCGTCCTGCAACGCGAGCAGCACGGCGAGCCGTTCGGTGTCGTGCCCCACGGCGCGGACCAGGTGGTGGGATTCGGGCAGCGAGATCGGTTCGTCCAGCGGGGACAGGCAGAAGTGCTGGTCGATGAGCACCAGCCGGCCCCAGGCCAGCAGGTCGTCCAATGTGGACAGGATGGTGGCGGGGTTCCCGCTCAGCGGCCCGAGGGCGGCGCGCAGCGCCTCCGGCACGGTGGGGTCGAGCCGGGTCCGGCCGTGGGCGGCGCACCAGCGCTTGAGCAGCGCGTCGAACTCCTGCTCGTCCAGCGGACGCAGGTCGATGATCTTGTCGGCGAACGGCGTGAGCCGGGTTTCCCCCGCCGTGGCGCGAGGTCCGGAGCCGGTGGAGACGACGACGGTGCACCCGACGGCCCGCAGCCGCTGCGCCAGCAACGAGATGAGCGAGCCGGTGGCGCCGTCACCCCGGTCCGCGTCGTCGACGACGATGACGGTGCGGCCCTGCTCGGCGGCGACGCCGAAGACGCGCGCGAGCTCGTGCACCAGCGGCAGCGCGGAGGCGTGCGGGGTCTTCTCCAGGTCGGCGCGGATGCGGGTGGCGGTGGCGAGCGCGTCGAGCAGGACGGCGTGCCAGCTGGACTCCAGCTGCTGGCGCGCGGCGTCCAGCAGCGAGTCGATCATCTGGGGTGTGCCGGTGGCGGGATCGACGGTGATGTAGCACACGGTGGTCTCGTCGTCACCGCGCCAGCTCTCCGCGAGCGACTCCAGCAGGGTGGTCTTGCCCTCGCCGGGACCGCCGCGCACCAGCACCAACGTCCCGCCGGCCGCACGACAGGCCTCGTCGGCCTCGGTCCACTGGTCTCGTCTGCCGGACAACGTCGAGCGTTCCCGCGCCATGGGGTCCTCTCCGCTTCACCTGGTGTGGTGGTGCTACATCGTCGAGGTGTTTTGATACTTTTGCACTAGCAGAGGATCAAGCGCTCGTCATTGAACACGCCTAGTGACCAATGGTCGTTAACTCTTCGCTATCGCGCTAGTAAAGGTGTCGCCCATTATGGTGAATGTATAGCACACCGTTACCAGTGGCTCAGGGCAGCGATCGAGCCGTGCGGAGGGAGTCACCGTGGTGGTACCCACCTCAGCCGCATCAACGTCGATCGGCGAGCCGGACGCGGAGCCGTTGTTCCGCGAAGGACTGCTGGATGAAGCCGCCTCGGTCGGCGGCCCCGGCAGGCCTCCGCTCGCGCTGCTCGTCGGAGAGTCCGGTGCGGGCGGCAGCGCGGTGCTGGCCGCCGCGGGCAGGCGGCTGGAGGCCGCCGGCTGCCGGGTGCTGCGGCTGACCGCGTCCAAGCAGGACAAGCGGACCCCGTACGGCGCGCTCTACCGCCTGCTGTCCGAAATGGACCGCAGTGCGCCGCCGGAGCAGGAGCGCGCCGCGCTGCTGGGGCTGGTCGCCAAGCTCAGCCGCGGGACCAGCCCGGACTCGCTGCGCGTCGCCGTCGAGCAGGTCGCGCTGTCCATCCGCAACGTGGTGCGGCACCTGCTGCCGGTCGCGGTGCTGGTGGACGAAGCGCAGTGGCTCGACCACGGCACGGCGTCGGTGCTGGAGCCGCTGGCCAGGCGGATGGCGGGCGCCCGGTTCTCGGTGCTGCTGGCCGCGCGCGCCGACCCGGACGCCGCGCCGCTGGAGCCGTTGTGGAATCGATTGTCCGCGCAAGGACTTCTGCGGGCGCTGCCGATTCGCCCGTTCTCGAAAACGGAGAGCGGACAATTCATCGCCCGTTCCATCGGTGCGAAACCCAATGTTCACCTGATCGATGAGTTGTACGACATCGCACGCGGCCGGCCCGCGATGTTGCTCGCCGCGATCGACGCCTACCGCCGGGCAGGCGCGCTCGTCGTCGTCGACCAGAACGCCTACTTGCTGCGCAAGCTCGGGCCCGAGCTGCCGGTCGACGGCAGCGCCCTGCTGGCGCCGGTCCGCGAGGCGGGGGAGGCCGCGTGGTCGGTCGCCAAGGCCATGAGCCTGCTCGCCCCGCTCGGCCCGCACGCGGTGGACGTGCTGGCCGCGGCGCTCGGCCTCGCCGAGCGGGAGGTGCGCGAATCGCTGGACGCGCTGGTGCAGCACCGGCTGCTCGCCCCGGACGGCGCGGGCTGGCGGTTCCGCGTCCCGCTGCTCGGCACCGCGCTGGCGCGCGCCCTCGGGCCTTACGAGCACCGCAAGCTCGCCGCCGCCGCCGTCACCGCGATCTGGGCCGGTGCCGCGGAGGTCGCCGACCCGGCCTACCTGCCGGACCGGATGGCGGACGCCGGGACCCTCGTGGACGCCCGCCGCGCCGGTGAGGAGCTGATGGCCCACGCGGGGAACCGCCTGATGGACCCGAACGTCGACGCCTCGCGTTGGCTGCGCGCCGTCGTCGAGCGGGTGGACGACCCGGTGCTGCGGATCGAGGCGCTGCGCAGGCACGTCATCGCCTGCCTGGTGCGCAACGACCTGCCCGAGGTGCTGCGCAGCTCCCGGGTGCTGGTGCGCCACCACGCGGGCGAGCTGTCCCCGCAGATCCTGCCGGGCACCGTGCTCGCCTACCTGATGGTGCTGGCCGCGACCGAGGAGCGCGGCGAGCTGCGCCGCATCGCGCAGGGCGAGCAGGTGGTCCCGGGCGGTGCCGCGCAGCGCATCGTGGCGCGCGCGTTCGCCACCGGCTGGCTCGGGGACTGGCTGGCCGGGCAGCGGCTGCTCGACGAGCACGCCACCGAACTGCTCGCGGCCGAACCGGTGCTGGTCCAGCAGGTCGACATCTACCGCGCCGGTGCCGCCGTGATGCGGGGCGACGTCGCCGAGCTGCGCCGCTTCGGCGCCTCGCTGGCCGAGGTCCCGCGCGGCGCGGAACCGCACTCGCAGTGGGTGGAGGCGATCCGGCACCACGTGGACCTGCTGCTGGCGCTCGGCGAGGCGCGCGAAGCGCGGCAGGTGATGGACCGCAGCGGGCTCGCCGAGGACCGGCTGGTGCTGCCCGACCGGTTCCTGCTGCACCACGCCCGCGGCGAGTGGAACAGCGCGATGGACATCGCCCGCCGCTGCATGTCATCGCCGGTGCACGCCGTGCGCCCGTTCGCGTGGGCGACGATGCACGCGCTCGCCGCCCAGGTGCACATCGACTCCGGGATGCTCAGCCGGGCGCGGCGGCTGGTGGAGATCGGCAAGGACGGGCCGTTCGACCACCTCTTCCACTTCACCGAATCGCTGGTGAGCCACGTGCTGGGGGAGCTGCACCAGTCGCACGAGCACCTGCGGACCGCGGTGCGCCGGGCGGACGAGGCCGGGTTCACCTTCGGCACCGACGTGGTGCTGGCCGAGCTCGCGCACCGGGCGCACACCTCCGGCAGCTTCGACGAGGCGGCCGGTGCGCTGCGGCGGCTGGAGGAGGTCGCCGCGCGCCTCGGCACCGGCCGTGCCGAGCTGGCGCTGCTGCTGACCCGCGCCCGCCTGGAATCCGACGAGGCCGCCGCGGGCGCCGCGGTCGAACTGGCGCGGGAGCGCGGCGAGCCGTACGAGATGGCGGTGACCTTCAGCAAGCTCGCCGCGGGCGGGCACCGCCCGGCCGAGCTGCTGCCGGAGGCGTACCGGCTCGCGGGCGGGCTGGACGCGCTGCTGCTGCGCGCGCGGCTGCGGCACGTGATGCGCCAGAACGGCGTGCCGGTGCCGGACCGCAGCGCGACGACCTCGGAGAACGAACGGCTGCTCGCGGTGCTGGTCGCCGAGGGGCTCAGCAACCGGCAGCTGGCGACGGTGTTCGCCACGACGGAGAAGAGCGTCGAGGGCAGGCTCACCCGGATGTTCGCCCGCATCGGCTACCGGTCGCGGGTGGAGCTCGCCGCCGCGATGCTCACCGGGGACTTCGGGTGATCCACCGGTCGTGCCCGTTTCGTTCCGTTCCGGTCCGCCGCGGCGCCCGCCCCGGCGCCCGGACGAGACCGTTCCGCCCGGTTCCGGGCAGTCGGGGCCGGTTGCCGTGAGCCGTCCCATCAGCGGAAACGCATGCATGGCCGCGGTTTCCCGACCGGTGGGAACGCAGGTGAGGGAATCCCCCTGGAACCCACAGCTTCGGATACCCCTGACAAGGTGGCCCGGTGGTCCCCGCGATACTCGATCGCTGAGGTGTCGCATCGAGTCGCGTACCGATGTGCTCGACGGGAGTGGAGATGCAGCAAGGTTCGGCAAGACGGTCGCTCGGCCCGCTGGTCGCCGAATGGTGCGGGGCGCACGTCCTCGTCCGCTGCGAGGGCGAAGACCCGGCTGAGCGCGCCTTCTTGGCCCACCTGCCGTCCGCGGCGAACGAGCTGTTCCTGTCCGCTTCGCGCGGTGCCTGCGCCGATCCGGAACTGCTCGCGGCGCTGCCGGGGCTGCTGCGACCGCTGCTGCGCGCCGCCGCTGCCGTGCCGCACGTGCTGTGGCTCGGCGTCAGCGGGCTGGCCGGCCGCGCGGACGAGCTGACGAAGCTGGCCGTCGACCTGGAACTCGACGTGGTCGCCCCGGACGGCGCCGTGTCCGGCGAATCCGGCACCACGGTGCACGCGGGCCGCGTCAGCGGCGGCACCGGCTGGTACCTGTTCCGGCCGGGCAGCAGGCCGTGGTTGTTCAGCACCCGGTACCCGATCCCGGCGTGGGAGCGCTGGGTGCCGATCCAGCCCGTCGCGAACCCGCGGCTGCTGGTGGACCCGGTTCCGGCCGGGTTGCTGGTCCGCGACCCGCGCAGCTCCTGGGCGGAGGTGCGGCGGGCCGCGGCGCGGGTGCCGGTCAGCGGCAAGGTGCCGAAGGTGCTGCTCGCCGGTCGGCCGCTGCCCGCGCCGGCCGAGGTCGCGCAGCTGCTGCAGGCGCTGCCCGAGTTCGTCCGCGCCTCCGTCGTCCTGATCCCGGTGGCCGCCGCGGCCGCCCGGCACGAGTGGCTGGTGGAGCTCTCCGCGCGGTCGTCCCGCCCGGTCGTGTTCAGCACCGGCGCGGAGTTCGCCGACGGGCCGCGCCGCCAACCGGTGGCCGCCGTGCTGGACGAGGCGGGCGAGGAGGTCTTCCGCCCGTTCGCGAGCGCGTTGCGCCAGCCGGCCGGTGCCGGTGACCAGCAGGTCGTGGACATCGCCGAGCCGCCCGCGGGCTGGCAGCGCTGCGGCCAGCGCACCTACCGCCCGGTGCAGGGCCCGACGGTGTTCGCCGAGGTCGTGCCGTCCGGGCTCGCGCTGCGCGACGAGCAGGGCGCGCCGCTGGTGGTCTCGCTGGCCGCCGCGGGCGCGTTCGACCCGGCGCGCTGGGTGCTGCACCTGGTTCCGGCGGAGGGGGCGCTGTCGGAGGACGTGCTCGCCGGGCTGGGCCACCTGCTGGCCGGGCTGGACGAGCAGCGCCGCCGCACCGCGATCATCCGGGTGTGGGGGCCGCTGGACCAGGGCCCGAGCGCCGAGCTGCACGCGCTCGCGGAACCGTTCGGGGTGCCGGTGAGCAGCAACGGGCGGCCCGTGGACGCCGATCGGGAGGTCGCCGAGGCGCCGGCCGAGCAGCCCGCCGAACAGCCCGCCGACGGTGCGGAGGCCGACGGCTCGGACGCGGACCAGGCCGACTGGACGCCCGCCGCGGCGCCGGTCGCCGCCCCGATCGCAACGGTCTCCGCGGCCCCGGTGCCGACCATGTCCGGCATGCCGCACCGGTCCACTGTGGACGAACCGTTGCAGGACGTGCCGATCTCCGAGCCCGCCGCGGTGGATCCGCCCGCCGAGCGCGCGGCCGACGAGGCGACGGAGCCCCCGGCGCCCGCCGAACCGGGGGCGGCCCCCGAACCCCCGGCGGACGCCGCGCCGCAGGAGCCCGCCGCCGCGCCGGAACCGCAGCCCGAGTCCGAAGTGGACTCCGCACGGCCGGTGGTGGAGTCCGGCCGCCCGGCGGTCGAGTCGGGCCCGCCGGTGCCGGAGCCGGCCGAGCCCGAACCGCAGGCCGAACCCGAGCCGCTCGTCACCGACCCCGAACCCGAGGACGTCGCGGAGCTCGCCGAGGACGAGGTGGCGGACGACGACTCCGCCGAGGAGTCCGAGCCCGGTGCGACGGCCGCGCCGCTCAGCCCGCGCGACCTGCGGGACCGGGCGAGCAACGGCGGCGAGCAGAGCCGCTTCACCACGGCGGCCGGCCCGTCCTTCTCCGACGCGCTGGCGACGGTGAACGCGGCGATGGCCTCCTGGCCCGCGCTGCGCCAGGACGACTCGCCCGGTGCGAAGGCCGACTTCGTCGCGGTGTGCCTGTACCTGGGCCGCGGCGAGGGCGGGGCGGAACAGGTCAACGCGGCCATCCGCGGTGGCGTGCAGCCGGAGCTGGACGGGCACCTGCCGTGCCTGGTCTCCGGGATCCGCCGGTTGCCGACCCACCGCCGCCCGGTGCTGCGCCAAGGAGTGCTGAAGGGCACGGCGGAGGAGAACTCCACGCCCGGCACGCTGTTCGTGGAGCCCGGTTTCCTCAGCGCCAGCATGAACCTGGACGTGACGGTGCCGGGCGCGCTGGTGGACGTGCTGATCTGGCCGCACCGCGCCCGCCGCACCTCCGAGCTCGCGCTGAACCGGCCGATGGACGAGGTGGTGTTCCTGGCGGGCACCCGGTTCAAGACGCTCGCGGTGCGCGACCTCAACGAGCAGGAGGACGCGGACGAGGCCGAGGAACGGGACGAGGACGCCCCGGCGGCGCCGAAGATGGCGGTGCTGTTCCGCGAACTGGCCCCCGACGAGCGCGCCACCAGCACCGAGCTGGACGAGCGCGACCTCGCTGCCCTGAGCAAGCTGGACCGGGCGCTGGCCCGCCGTCAGCGCGGCTCGCTGCGGATGCTGGAGGACGCGGACGCGATGTCCCGGCTGACCGGCTCGATGGTCGAGACGGACCTGGCGACCGCCGGCGCCCCGCAGGAGGAACGGCGGGACACGCTCATCACCACAGGAGGACAGGTGGGACACCCGTGACGCGGACCCCGGTGCGGTCGGCCGCGGCCCTGCTGCTGGCCACCGGCATCGTCGCCGCGACGGCCGCGCCCGCCGCCGCGCAGTCGTCGATCCCGTCGATGCCCACCGGCGAGCAGCCGTGCATCCAGCCGCCCACCACGACCTACCCGGAAGAGCCGTGGGCGCAGCAGATCCTCGCGCCGGACCAGGTCTGGGACCTCACCCGCGGGGCCGGGGTGACGGTCGCGGTGGTGGACACCGGGGTGGACGCCGATTCGCCGCAGCTGGCCGCGCCGGGCTCGGTGCTGCCGGGGCGGAACGTGATCTCCGGCCAGTCCGGTCCCGCCGACGACGACTGCTTCGGGCACGGCACGTTCGTGGCGGGCATCATCGCCGCCGATCCGACGCCGGGCACCGGGTTCGCCGGGATCGCGCCGGACGCGACGATCCTGCCGGTGCGGGTCGCGACCGGACTGGAGGAGGAGACCGGCGACACCTTCGAACCGGAGGCGCTGGCGCAGGGCATCCGCAGCTCGGTCGACCTCGGCGCCGACGTGATCAACGTGTCGGCGAGCACGAACTTCCCGAACCAGGCGCTGGCGGACGCGGTCCGCTACGCGGCCGACCGGGACGTCGTGGTGGTGGCCTCGGCCGCGAACGGGGCGCAGGAGGGCGATCCGGTCACCTACCCGGCCTCGTACCCGGGGGTGATCGCGGTGGGCGCGGTCGACGTCTCCGGGACGCACGCGAACTTCTCCCAGACCGGCGAGTTCCTGTCCGTCGTCGCCCCCGGCGTCGACGTGATCAGCATCGGTCCGCACGGCCCGGGGCACTGGCAGGGCAGCGGCACCAGCTACGCGGCGCCGTTCGTGGCCGGGACGGCGGCGCTGATCCGCGCCTACCACCCGCACCTGAGCGCGCCGCAGATCAAGCAGCGCTTGGAGATCACCGCGAGCCACCCGCCGACCCGGATGCCGGACCCGGCGCTGGGCTGGGGGACGGTGAACGTGACCGCGGCGGTGGCCTCGGTCGTGAGCGGTGAGGGCGCGGACGGGGCGATCGTGGTGCCGCCGTCCCCGGCCGCCGCCTACCGGGTTCCGCCGGACGAGATCGGCCCGATGCTGGCGGTGCTGTTCACCGTGCTGGCCGGGGTGGGGGTGGCGCTGGCGGTGCTCACGGTGCGGCTGTCCACCTCGGGGCACCGGCGCGGCTGGCAGGCGCCGCGCACGATGCGCGTGATCACCAAGGACGAGCCGGGGAAGTCGGCGGAAGAACCCCCTGCGGAACCCGCCGAACCCGCCGAAGCCAGATGAGCCCCGCCCCGCCGCGGAGAACGGCCCCCCCCCGCGGGGGGGGCGCGGGGGGCCCGGCCGGCCCCCCCCCCCCCCCCCCCGCGGCGGCCCCGAGCGGCCCACCCCGGGGGCGGGGCCCGATCGAGGTCGACTCGATCGAGCGGGCCGTCCGCACCTCCCTGCCAGCGGCGAAGCCGCTGAGCGGAACCGCAGGTGGGCGGGGCACGTCGTCGTCCTGCCGACGGCGCAGCCGCTGAGCGGCGCCGCGCACGCGGCCGCGGGTTCTCGGCGCCCCCTCGCGAGCGCGGCGTTCTCCCTGCGGCGGAGCCACCGGTGAGGACGATCCCGCGGCCAGGAGGGCGCTGACCGCCTGTCCCCGAACCTGACCGCCTGTCCGGCCGGGTGCGGCCGCATCGGCGAAGCGGGCAGCGGGGGAACCGCTGAGGTTCCGCCACCCGAGCCCTCCGCGACACGAGTTGGAAGGCGGGCGGTGAGGTTCCGCGGCCCCCCCCCCGGGCCCGGG
>NZ_JAIUKB010000016.1:0-8097 GCF_020176785.1 Saccharopolyspora sp. 6V
GGCCGGGCGCCCCCCGCCCCCCCCCCGCCCGGGGGCCCCCGGGGGGGGCCCCCCCCCCCGCCCCCCCCCCCCCCCCCGCCCCCCGGGGGGGGGCGCGGCCCCCCCCCCCGCCCCGAGGAACAGGGCGGGCGGCGGAGGCTCAGTCCCGGGACTTCGGCGGGCCGGGGACGAGCGGGGTCTGCACCAGCCGGACCGTGCGGCGCCGGTTGATGTACTGCGCCCGCCCCGGGGGCAGCGTCCGCGGCTTGAGGTTGCCGAGGAACCGCTCCTCCTTCGGGCAGGACAGCAGCATCGCCGGGGTGCCGAGCTCCCACATCCGCCGGATCACCTGGTTGCTCATCGAGCGGCTGCCACCGGAGGTGCTGCGCGCGAGGATCAGGTGCACGCCGACGTCGGCGCCGTGCGGCACCAGCGAGTTCAGCGGCTGCAGGATGCCCGCGCCCATGCCGCCTTCGGCGAGTTCGAAGTCGTCGATGATGATGAACAGCCGTCCGCCGTTCCACCAGTCGCGCTTCGGCAGCCTGCTCGGCGGGATCTCCGGCCCGGGGATCCGCTTCTCCAGGCCGCGCGCCGCGTTCGCGATGGAGTTGCCCAGCGCGTCCGCTCCGACGGCGTACTCGATCTGGTTCTCCGCGGGGATCGAGTCGTGCAGTTCGCGGCGGAAGTCGCCGAACATGACCCGGGCCTCGTTCGGGCCGTAGGTCGCCGCGATGGACTTGGCGATGTGCCGCAGCACGCTGGTCTTGCCGGACTCCGCGTCCCCGTAGATGAGCAGGTGCGGGGTGGTGTCGAAGTCGTACCACTGGACGTTGAGGCCGGTGTCCTCGATGCCCAGCGGCATCCGCAGCTCCTTGTCCCCGCCGGGGCGGGTCGGTGCCGGGAGCTCCTCCGGCGTGAGCGTGACCGGCAGCATCCGCACCCGCGGCGCGACCGGCGCCTCGGGCAGGGCCAGCGATTCGGACAGCTCGGTGGTGGCGTCGGCGACGTCGTCGTTGCTCGGGTCGCCGTCGATGCGCGGCAGCGCCGCCAGGAAGTGCAGCCGGTCGGTGGTGATGCCGCGGCCGGGGATGTTCGGCACGGTCGCCGCGAGCCTGCTGTTGACCTCGGAGTCGACCGGGTCGCCGAGCCGCAGCTCGAACCGGGTGCCGAGCACGTCCCGCAGCCATGGCCGCATCTCCGCCCACCGGTTGGTGGCGATGAGCAGGTGGATGCCGAAGCTGAGCCCGCGCGCGGCGAGTTCGGTGAACCGGTCTTCGAGCTCCTCGAAGTCCTGCCGGATCGTGTACCACCCGTCGACGACGAGGAACACGTCGCCGTAGGGGTCGAGGTCGGTGAACCGGCCGGCCCGCCGCGCCTTGCGGTAGGTCGCCATCGAGTCGATGTTGTGCTCGGCGAACAGCGTCTCCCGCTTGGCCAGCAGGTTGGTCACCTCCAGCACGGTCCGGGTGACGCGGTCCTTGTCGAGGCGGTTCGCGAGGCTGCCGACGTGCGGCATCTTGCCGAGCGAGGCCAGGGTGCCGCCGAAGTCCAGGCAGTAGAACTGCACCTCGGCCGCGCTGTGCGTCAGCGCCAGGGCGCTGATCAAGGTGCGCAGCATGGTGCTCTTGCCGGTCTGCGGGCCGCCGACGACGGCCGCGTTGCCGCGGCTGCCGCTGAGGTCGGCGGTGAGCAGTTCGCGCCGCTGCTGCGCGGGCAGGTCGATCAGGCCGACCGGGACGTGCAGGTTCGCGGTCTGCAGGTCGCCCACCGGACGCGGCCCGAGCACCGGGTGGTCCACCAGCGGCGGCAGCAGCTGGTCGAGGGTGGGGGACTTCTTCAGCGGCGGCAGCCACACCTGGTGCGCCCGCGGGCCGATGTCGCGGAGCCGTTCGATCAGCACGTCGAGCACGGTCTGCGTCGGCTCGTCGGCGTCCGGTTCCGGTTCGGGTTCCGGCTCGGGCAGCTTGGCGGGCTCGATGTAGTCGGTGCCGAAGGCCACCACCTGCTGCTCGGCTTCGGCGCGGGTGCTGCGCTGGCGCTTGGTGCGGTAAGTGCCGGAGACGAACGCGCCCTTGAACCGGGTCAGCGTGGTGGTGTCGGGGCGCAGGTAGCCGTTGCCGGGTCCGCTGGGCAGCTCGTAGGCGTCGGGGACGCCGAGGATGGAGCGGGACTCCATCGCGGAGAACGTGCGCAGGCCGATCTTGTACGACAGGTGCGTCTCGATCTTGTGGATGCGGCCTTCGTCGAGCCGCTGCGAGGCGAGCAGCAGGTGCACGCCGAGGCTTCGGCCCAGCCGGCCGATCATCGCGAACACGTCCACGAACTCGGGCTTGCTGGAGAGCATCTCGCTGAACTCGTCGACGACGATGAACAGCGCGGGCATCGGCTCCAGCTGCACGCCCTGCTGGCGCGCCGCTTCGTAGTCGCGCCGCGACGCGTAGTTGCCGGAGGCGCGCAGGTGCTCCTGGCGCCGGTTCATCTCACCGGTCAGCGCGTCCTGCATCCGGTCCACGAGCTCCAGCTCGTCGACCAGGTTGGTGATGACCGCGGAGGTGTGCGGCAGCTGGTCGAAGCCGAGGAACGCCGCACCGCCCTTGAAGTCGACGAGCACGAAGTTGAGCTCTTCGGAGGTGTGCGTGGTGGCGAGCGCCGCGACCAGGGTCCGCAGCAGCTCGCTCTTGCCGGAACCGGTGGCGCCGATGCACAGGCCGTGCGGGCCCGAACCGTCCTCGGCGGATTCCTTGATGTCCAGTTCCAGCGGGGATCCGTTGGCGGCGATGCCGATCGGCACCCGCAGCCTGCGCTTCGCGGTCATCCGCTCGCGCCGGTACTTGGCGGGGGAGAAGGTGCGCACGTCGCCGAGGCCGAGCAGCCCGGCGAGCTCGTAGTCCCCGGCGAGCGGTTCGTCGCTCTCGGCGACCGCTTCGCCGACCCGGTAGCGGGCCAGGGTGCGGGCGAGGGCGGCGATGCCGATGGTGCTCAGCGAGTCGGGGCGGCACAGCGGGCTGCCCGCGGGCTTGCCGAGCCGGTCGAAGGTGACGGTGCTGACCTGCTCCGGCTCGACCTCCAGGAACAGCGCGTCCGCCTTCGCCTGCCACGGCAGGGTTTCGCCGACGTCGAGGACCACGGTGTTGCGGTAGCCCTCCTCGCCGACGCGGTGGTCGGCGGGCAGCTGCACGCCGTCGAGCACGATGACGACGAGCGGTTCGCCCGGGGTGACCGGGGTGTCGGCCTCGAAGCGGGGCCGGGAGGTGAAGTCCCCGCCGCCGAGCAGGTCCTCGACCTCGGTCATGGTCTCGCCGACCAGGCGGCGCGAGCCCGCGGCGTCGCGGCCCTCGCCCTGGTTGTGCGGCAGCCACTTCAGCCAGTCCCAGTCGTCGCGGCGCTGC
This sequence comes from Saccharopolyspora sp. 6V, assembly GCF_020176785.1. Taxonomy (NCBI): domain Bacteria; kingdom Bacillati; phylum Actinomycetota; class Actinomycetes; order Pseudonocardiales; family Pseudonocardiaceae; genus Saccharopolyspora; species Saccharopolyspora sp. 6V. The sequence goes on from NZ_JAIUKB010000016.1 coordinate 3,369, forward strand.
TCGCTCGCGCACAGCGCGATCCGCACCTCGCCGGGTGCGTGCGCGGTGACGAGCTGGGCGAGCATGGCGCGGGCCAGGCCGCGCACCGCCTCCTCGTCGCCGCGGAACCGGATCTGGCTGAACCCGCGCAGGTACACGGCGATCGGCGCGTTCGACAAGGTCGTGTAGGCGCGCAGGAACCGGCGCAGCGCGTGCGCGGACAGCGGCTCCAGGTCCTCGATCGGCTTGCTGTCCGGCGGGACCAGCTTCGTCGCGGAGCGCTGCTTGCCGAGCCCGATCCGCACTTCGCCGAAGTCGTCGTGGGCCGGGCGGCGCTCCCACAGCCGGTAGCCCAGCGCCAGCGACCACAGCGAGCGCGGGTCCGGGTGGATCCAGCGCGCGGCCTTCTGCTGGCTGGTGAGCGCCTTGCGCACCTGGCGGCGCAGCTGCCCCAGGTACCGGATGTAGTCGCGGCGGAACCCGTGCAGCTTCTGCTTGTGGTTCACCGAGTTCCGCAGCAGCTGCACCAGGATCATGCCGATGGCGGAGCACATCATGATCCCGCCACCGATGTAGGACAGCACCCCCGACCCCGGGCGCACGAACATCATGACCATGGCCAGCGAGCCGAGCCCCATCGGGGCGTACATCATGACGGAGCTGATCCCGCCACCGGTGTTCTCCGGAACCGCGGGCGGCTCCTGGATCTCTATCTCCTCGCTCGGTGAGGTCGGTTTCGGTCGGCGAGAACGCCGAGCGAACAGCACCGTGCTCACGTGCTCTCCCTTTGGTGAGTGGAATCCCCTGGATGTCCGCGGGGACGGACTGATCAGTAACGTCTGGGCCCGCAAGCGTTACGTTGCTGACCGGGTCGCGGTCTCTCAACCTGGCAGGAAAGGACCCCGGGCACCCATGGCGATTTCGGAAGAGCAGGTCCAGCATCGCACAACAGACTCGGGGAGGCTACGGTTCGTCCTCGGCAAGAAGTCGACCGACGTCGCCCTGCCCGCTGAAGTGCCGCTCGCCGACCTGCTTCCCGCCGTCCTGCCCCAGTTCGGCGCAGAGTGGGTCGAGCAGGGCGCGGACCACGAGGGCTGGGTCGCCCAGCGCGTCGGCGAGGCGCCGCTGGACGAGGATCGGACGATCGCCGAACTAGGTCTGCTCGACGGCGAGACGATCTACCTCCGCCCGCGGGCGGACCAGCTGGAACCCATCGACTACGACGACCTCGTCGACGGTGTCGGCGAGCAGGTGCAGAACCACGCCGGCCGGTGGCGCCCGGCCCGGACCCGCTGGCTGCTGCGGGCGCTGGGGCTGGCGGCGCTGCTGCTCGGCTTCCCGCTGCTGCTGGCCGGGGCCGACGTCGCGGTGGAAGCACCCATCGCGGGCGGCATGACCGCGCTGCTGCTGGCCGCCGCGACGCTGGTGGCGCGCGGCGCCGCGAACCCGGTGCTGGCGACGATCATCACCGGCGTCGCGGTCTGCTACTCGGCGTTGACCGGCGTGCTGCTGCTGATCGCGCTGGACCCGGTGGCGACGGTGCCGATGATGATCAGCTGCGCGGCGGCGGGTGCGTTGATCGCGCTCGTCGTGGGGCTGCTGGGCGTCGCGGACTCGTCGCTGCTGTTCACCACCGCCATCACCTTCACGCTCCTGGTCGGCATCCCGGCGCTGATCGCCTCGGTGAGCCCGGCCTCCGGCCAGCAGGCCGCCTCGATCGGCATCGTGGTGACGATCGTGCTGAGCGTGTTCATCCCGTCCCTGTCGTTCCGGCTCTCCGGGCTCACGCTGCCGCTGCTGCCGACGACGCCGTCCGAGCTGACCGAGGAGATCGAACCGATCGGGCAGCAGATCGTGGTCGAGCGCGGTGCGGTCACCGTGGGCTACTCGCGGGCGCTGCACGTCGGCGTCGGTGCCGCGCTGACCTTCATGGTCCTGGGCGCGCTGGTCGGTGAAGCCGACGTGTGGACCGTGGTGTTCGGTGCGGTGGTCTCGCTGCTGCTGTTCCTGCGCTCCCGGCACCCGGACGGCGCGATCCAGCGCTGGGCCCTGGTCGTCCCGGCCGCTGTCGGGTTCGCCACCTGCACGTTGCTGGTGGTGACCTGGGCGGGTCCGCTGGTCGCGATCCTCGCGGTGTGGCTGCCCTCGCTGGCCGTGGGCGCGCTGCTGCTGGTGCTCTCCGAGTTCCTGCCGAACCGGAGGCTGCGCCCGTACTGGGGCCGCGCGGTGGACATCTTCGAATCCCTGACGGCGGTCGCGGTGCTGCCGCTGCTTCTCCAACTCCTGCACGTGTACGCGAAGATGCGAGGGCTGGCCGGCTGATGCAGTCACGCAAGGATCAGGTCCAGGCGTACTTCTTCGTGGTCGGCAGGCTCGTCGCCGCGGTCACGCACGGACGTCCGGACGCGCTGGAATCGCCGAACCGCAGGGTGAAGAACGGCACCATGTTCGGCGTGCTGGTCGCGGCGCTGCTGATGGCGGTCTTCGGCATCCTCGGCCTGTTCCTGCCCGGGGGGAACACCTCCTGGAAGCAGGCCGGGTCGATCGTGATGGACAAGGAGACCGGCGCCCAGTTCGTGTACCTGGACGGGCAGCTGCACCCGGCGCTGAACTACTCCTCGGCGAAGCTGGCCTCCGGCAACACCGGCGGCACGGTGTCCTCGGTGTCCCGGGAATCCATGGAGGGCACACCGGTCGGCCAGCCGATCGGCATCCCCAACGCGCCCGACTCGATCCCCACGGCGGAGACGCTGCGGGTCACGCCGTGGACGGTGTGCGTGCAGCCGCTGCCGCCGAACCAGATGATCGGCAACCCGACGATCACGCTGATGGTCGACGCGCAGGCGGGCACCGCGGCCACGCACGGGCAAGGCCTGCTGGTGCGCACCCCGGACGGCGCGCTGCAGCTGATCTGGGAGGGCAAGCGGTACCGGGTGACCAGCCCGGCGGTGGTGGACGCGCTCGGCTACGGCGACACCGCGCCGCTGGAGGTCCCGGCGACCTGGCTGAACCCGATCCCGGCCGGACGCGACCTCGAGGTGCAGGACACCCCGGGCGCCGGGCAGGCCGGTCCGCTGATCGACGGCAAGCCCAGCCGCGTCGGCCAGGTCTACGAGGTGCGCAACCCGGCCATCGATTCCAGCCAGTTCTACCTGGTGCGGCAGGACGGCGTGACGCCGCTGAACAGGATGAGCGCGGCCCTGCTGTTCGCCGCACCGTCCACCCGGGACGCCTACCCGGGGATGCAGGTCGCGCCGATCCAGGCGGGCCCGTCCGCGATCTCCGGGGTGCCGACCTCGCAGGGGCCGGACCTGGTGACCGGATTCCCCGGCGTGGTGCCGGAAACGGTGATCCCGCCCGCCGATTCGCAGCCGTGCGTGCGCTACGCGTCCTCGGCCTCGGGCAACATGAAGGTGACGCTGGAGCTGCAGCCGACCTCGCGGGTGAACGCGGGCGCGGTGGACACCGCGCAGCACATCGCGGGCACCGTGGCGGACCGCATCGTCATCCCCGCAGGCGGCGGTGTGCTGGCCAGGGACCTGCCCGCGCCAGGCGCGGCTCCGGGCACCGCGTACCTCATCACCGACGTGGGCACGAAGTACCCGCTGGCGGACGCGAACGTGCTGAAATCCCTGGGATACTCGGAGAGCTCCGTGATGCAGGTGCCCACGGACCTGCTCGCCCTGCTGCCCAACGGGCCGGCGCTGAGCACGGCTGCCGCCACGCAGGTCCAATCCCCGACCTCTTGATCTTCCAAGTTTGATGAGGGGAGTCCCTAGCTTGACGCGGTCAAGACCACCCGCGGGTCGCACAGGCTGCGCGGAGATCTAAGTTGGTAGTCGGGTTAGACCCGATATCCACAGAGCACGAGAACTGCGGCGGGCCGCCGCGGCGATTGCCAAACGGAGGAACAAGTGGCTATTGACGGCGCACTTTTTGACGAAGCGGAAATCCAGCAGGTCGCCGGTCGGCACGACACCGCCCGCGAAGAGATCGAGCAGCAGCTGACCCAGCTGCGCAGCCAGCTCGACGGTGTGGGCCAGCGCAGCCCGAACGAGATGACCAAGATGCTCGTCGACCAGTACGAGCAGGACCTCACCCGCCTGAAGGACTCCGTGCTGGCCGACCTCCAGGCGATGTCGCAGGACATGCGCTCGACCGCCGGTCAGCAGACCGAGCAGGACCAGAGCAACGTCAAGCCGATCACGAACACGCCGATCGAGAACTTCATCGGCTGATCGCGCTTCGCGCACCCGAACATCCGCACATTCCGCACTGAGGAGCAGCAGAGATGACCAGCCCCAAGACTTATGACTACGGCGCACTCGAAGAAGCCCAGAACTTCCTGAAGCAGGGCCTCGAGTTCGTCAACGAGCGCGCCAGCGAGCTCATCAAGGACGCCACCAACCTGCAGGAGAAGGGTTGGCAGGGGCAGTCCGCCACCGGCTACAACGCCTCGGCGGAGCGCCTGCGCGGCCGGCTGGACGGTTTCGCCCAGTACATCGAGCAGCAGAAGCAGAACGTCCAGTCCGGTACGACGAACATGCAGGACACCGACCAGGCCGGTGGCAAGCGCATGAGCGCCTACAGCTGACCGGTGCCGGGCACCTTTGCGGTGGCGGGGGGGGGGGGGGGGCGCGGGCCCGGCGCGCGGTGTTGGCCCCCCCCCCCCCCCCCGCCCCCGGGGGGGGGGGCCCCCCCCCCCGAGGAGGGGTGGGGGGTGGGGGGGAAACCCCCGTGTCCGCCGGGG
>NZ_JAIUKB010000016.1:8106-80961 GCF_020176785.1 Saccharopolyspora sp. 6V
CCCGCCCCGCCGGTTACCACCAACCCCCCCCCCCCCCCCCCGGCGGGTGCAAAGCCCCGCCCCCCCAACCGCGCCCGGGGGGGGGCCCCGGGGGGGGGGGGGGGGCGGGGCCCGCGACTCGGCCCGGCATCGCTTTTCTCCACCCGCCGCTCTCCGCGGCCACGTTCGATGCTGACGACACCACGTAAGTAGGGATGGTCATGGCGGACAAAACCGCTTTCTCCCCGGATGACATCAAGAACGCTGCCAACGAGATCGGCAAGCTGACCGAGGACATGGCGGCCTTCCAAGAGCTGAAGGCGCACTGGCCCAACGCAGGTCACTTCGAGACCGCGCAGTGGCTGGAGCGGATCGTCGACGACCGCCGCAACGGCCTGGTCGCGCACGCCGAGCGGTTGAAGAACATCTTCGACAACATGAAGACCGACCTCACCGCGATCGCGAACGACTTCGAGAACGCCGACGGCGAGAACGCCGACAAGATCAAGGCCGAGGTCGCCGACATGCGCGGCCACATCGACACGGCGATCTCCTCCCTGGACAAGGGCACCGAGGCCGAGCAGCACAACTTCTCGGACGACCCGGACATCAAGCCGGAGGACAACGCCAAGGACGGCGACGGCTACAACGACACCCTGCCCGCCTGATCGTGGTGCAGGGCAGCAGACCCAGATCCCGTTAGTCATTCGATCGGCCGGTGGGCCGCTTCTTTGTGAGGACCATTTCCGATGGCGGACAAAGCCGAAAACGTGGTGGGCGTCTACAGCGCCTCCGCCCCTCCCATGGCTGTGGACAACTACTCCAGCTGGGAAGAGATCGACGCCGCCACCTGGGACCTCACGCACAACGGAGGGGCCACCGGCGATCACGCGAGTCTGAGCAGCAACAAGACCGCGGAAGCCTGGTACGAGCTGGAAGCCGCTTTCAAGAAGGCGACCGAACGGCTCGGTGAGATCAACGAGGGCTTCAACAAGCAGATCAAGGCCCTGCAGGACCACATGCAGGGCGTCGCGGGCGACGAGTTCAACAAGTACGCGACGGATCTGTTCAAGGAGAGCGAAGACCTCTACAACACGCTGACGAACCAGGCCTACGCCACCACCGTCGGCAACATCGGTCACGCCATCCAGGACTACGCGCAGCGCTGGTGGGAGGCGCTCGACAACGAGCACGAGCGCCGCAAGACCGCGATCGAGAAGATCGAGGCGGTCTCCACCGAGCTCAGCCAGTCCGAGTTCGACAGCAAGGTCCAGGAAGCGGTCGACGTCAGCGAGGAGAACCTCCTCAAGGAGCTCAAGGTCCTGCTGACGAACCTCACGAACCAGTACAGCACGCGTGGTTCCGACCTGAGTCCGCTGCACATCGCCCTCAGCCCCGCCGCCGAGAACACCGGCGGCGGCGAGGACGGCAACGGCGATGACAAGGACGGCAAGGACGGCAAGGACGACGACTCCAACGGTTCGGGCGACGACGAGGACTCCTCGGGCTCGGGCGACGACTCCTCGGGCTCCGGCGACGACGACTCTTCGGGTTCCGGCGACGACGAGGACGACACGTCGCAGGACGAGAAGGACGCCAAGGACGACGCCGACGACGCCATCGACGACCTGACCGGCGAGGGCGAGGGCTCGGGCGAGGGCTCGGGCGAGGGTTCCGGCGAGGGCTCGGGCGAGGGTTCCGGATCGGGCTCCGGTTCCGGATCCGGCTCCGGAGAAGGTTCGGGCGAAGGGTCCGGCGAGGGCTCCGAGGACTACGACAAGGGCCTGCAAGACGCGAAGAGCGCCGCGAACGATGCCATCGACGGCCTCACCTCCGACGGCCCGGGTGTCGGCGGCGGTGAAGGCGCTGGTGGTGGCGAAGGTGCTGGCGGCGCCGAAGGTGCTGGGGACACCGGTGGTGCTGGGGACACCGGTGGTGCTGGGGACACCGGTGGTGCTGGGGACACGGGTGGTGCCGGTGAAAGCCAGGGCGACGACTACCAGCAGGCCACCGAGGACGCGAAGAAGGCCGCGAACGACGCGATCGACGGCTTGGGCGAAGGTGCCGGCGCTGGTGGCGGCGAAGGTGCGGGCGAGGGCGAAGGTGCTGGTGGCGGCGTCGGCGGCATGCCGGGCGGCATGGGCTCCGGAGGCGGCAGCACCGGTTCCGGCGGTAGCAAGAGCGGCAGTGACAGCCAGCGCGACAAGGGCCTCGAGGACGCGAAGAAGGCCGCGAACGACGCCATCGACTCGCTCGCGGGCGGCGGTGAAGGCGGTCCTGAAACCGAGTCGGGCGGTCCCGGAAGCGAGGGCTCCGGCGGCGGTGCCGGCGAGGGCGTCGACACTGGGGAGGCTAAGAAGGCCGCGGGCGACGCGATCGGCGACCTCAAGGGCCAGACCGACAGCCCGGAGGCGCAGCAGCGCCTGGACGACGCGAAGAAGGCCGCCGACGACGCGATCGGCGACCTGAGCAAGGACGGTGGCCAGCCCAGCGCCGAAGAGGCCAAGAAAGCCGCGTCCGACGCCATCGACTCGCTCGGCCAGGAAAGCGACAGCCCCGAGCAGCAGCAGGCGATGGAGGACGCCAAGAAGGCGGCCGACGACGCCATCGACTCGCTCGCCGGCGGTGGCAGCGGTGGCCCGAACACCGAGTCCGCCGGCCCCGGCGGTGCCGACGAGAAGCTCGACGGCGGAGAGGCTAAGAAGGCCGCGGGCGACGCGATCGACGACCTCAAGGGCGAGACGCAGAGCCCCGAGGCCCAGGAACGCCTGGACGACGCCAAGCAAGCGGCCAACGACGCGATCGAGGACCTCACCAAGGACGGCGGCGAGCCGACCGCGGAAGAGGCGAAGAAGGCCGCGGACGAGGCCATCGACGCGCTCGGCCAGGACGGCGACTCCCCCGAGCAGCAGCAGGCCATGGAGGACGCCAAGAAGGCGGCCGACGACGCCATCGACGACCTCGCCGTGAAGGACACTCCGGTGGACGGCGGCGAGGCGAAGAAGGCCGCCTCCGACGCCATCGGCGACCTGGCCAAGGGCACCCAGGACCCGGCCGCCCAGCAGCGCATGCAGGACGCGCAGCAGGCCGCGAACGACGCGATCGAGGACCTCACCAAGGACGGCGGCGAGCCGACCGCGGAAGAGGCGAAGAAGGCCGCGGACGAGGCCATCGACGCGCTCGGCCAGGACGGCGACTCCCCCGAGCAGCAGCAGGCCATGGAGGACGCCAAGAAGGCCGCGGACGACGCGATCAACGAGCTGGCCAGCCCGTCCGACTCCGGCGGCCCGATCGACGACGCCCAGGCCCGCAAGGCGACCTCGGACGCCATCGGCGACCTGACCACCAAGAGCGCCGACCCGGCCGCGCAGCAGCGGCTGCAGGAAGCGCAGCAGGCGGCCAACGACGCCATCGGCGGGCTCAGCCAGGACGGCACCCCGCCGAGCGGTGAGGAGGCCAAGCAGGCCGCCTCCGACGCGATCGACCAGCTCGGCCAGGACGGCGATTCCCCGGCGCAGCAGCAGGCCATGGAGGACGCCAAGAAGGCCGCGAACGACGCGATCGACGGCCTCGCCTCCGGCGGTACCGGCGGCGGTGGCGGCGGGTCCGAACTGGACGACTTCCTCGGTGGCGGTCGCGGTGGCGGTGGCGGTGCAGCGAAGGCCGCCGCGGACGACGCGATCTCCAGCCTCGGCTCCGGCTCCGGCGGCGGTGGCGGCGGCTACGGTGGTGGTGGCTACGGCGGCGGCGACAGCCCGAGCGCCCAGTTCGACGTGGCGGCCAAGCAGGGCCTGGCCGCGCCGGGCGGTGCCGCGGCCGCGGCCACGGGTGGTGCCGCGGGCGGTGCGGCCGGTGGTGCCGCGGGCGGTGCAGCCGGCGGTGGGATGCCCATGGGCGGCATGCCGATGGGCGGTGGCATGGGCGCGGGCGCCGGTGCCGCCGGGCAGCAGAACCAGGAGCGCGAGCCGCAGATCTGGATGAAGGCGGACGACGGCGTCTGGGACGAGGACAAGGACAACCCGCCATCGGTGCTCGGACGGAGCTGATCTCGTGCCCACCAGCACACCCATCCCGTCGAACCTGGACCAGCTGAACTTCGACCAGCTGGCCCAGCTGATCAACGAACGCGACCCGGAGCTGTACCACCAGCGCGCCGACGAGTTCGATCGCGCCACGGCGGGGCTCCAGCAGCTGATCGACGGCCTGCGCGCCACCATGCGCAGGCTGGAGGTCGGCCTGTCGGGGCTGTCGATGGACCAGGCCGCGCAGGCGGCCGAGCACCTGGCGGCGAAGAACGAGGCCGTGCTGCACGCGATGCAGCAGCCGGGCTACGCCGCGATGCTGCGCCGCGCCGCCGAATCGCTGGCGTCCGCGCAGCAGCGGCTGCGCGACCTGCAGCAGCAGCGGGCCGAGCAGAGCGACGCCCCGCCGGAGGAGGCCGGGAAGGCCGACGAGGACCGCACCGAGCAGGCCCGCCAGATCCTGCGCGACCTGGCGACCTCCTACGGCGACGCGGCGGGCGGGTTCACCCCGCTGCCCGGCACCGGCCCGGGCAGCACCCCGGTGGACCAGATCACCGCGAACGGCGGCGCTGAGGGCGGCCAGTCCGGTAGCGGCGGGGGGCTCTCCACCGCCGTCTACTACGGACCGGACGGCACGCCGCAGGTGTCGGACGCCGGCTACGCGCCGGGTGCGGGCGGTGGCGCCGTCGGCACGATGGCGCGCACCTTCGGCAGCCCGGCGGGCATCGGCGGCAACGGCTCCGGCGACGGTTCGGCCTCCGGCGGCGGGACCGGCGGTGTCGGCGGCGGTGCGGGGGAACGCTCCGGCGGCAACGCGGCCCCGTGGCTGGCGGCCTCCGCGACCGGGTCGCCCGCGGTGCTCGGGCAGTCGTCCGCGGGCCTCGGCGGCGGCGGTGGTGGTGGTTCCACGACCGCCGGCGGCGGGTGGCGGACGGCTTCGGCCGCCCGCTCCGGCAGCGTGCAGGAGGGTTCGCCGCAGGTCCTCGGCAAGCGGATGGTGGCGAGTTCGGCCACCGGCGGGACCGACGCGTCCACCGGGAAGAAGGAGAAGCGGCCGCAGACCTCCAGCCAGGAGAACGTCTCCTCGGGGCAGGAGGAGATCAGCACGATGAGCTCGCCGGTGGAGGAGCACAAGGAATCCACCGCGGACGCGCCGTTCCTGCAGTCCCACTCCCCGGGCCACCTCACCGCGACGGCCACGGCCGGCGCGGCGGCGGGCGCGACGGCGGCGGGCACCCTGTCGTCGAACACGCCCGGTTCGCACGCACCGCTGCACGCGCAGACCCCGGCGCCGGACCCCTCCGCGAATCCGCCCGGCGGCGGGAATCCGCCCGGTGGCGGGAACCAGCCCGGCCAGCACGCGCCGGTGGCGAAGTCGACGACCGCCGGAGCGCCGCTGGACGCCGGTTCCGCCGGCGCGCACAGCACCACCAGCGGCGGGCCGCGCAGCGCGCCGACCTCCGCGCTGGACCTCGGCCAGGTGCGCACCCCGGGCGGTACGCCGACGCTGCCGCGCCCCGGCGGGGAGTTCTCCGCCGCGATGCCCGGCACCGGCGGCGGTGTGCCCGGCGGCACCGGGCAGCCGGGCGGTCCGATGCACGGCCCGATGGGCATGATGGGTGCCGGTGCGGGCGCGGGTGGCCAGCGCGACGAGGAGCGGCAGCCGAACGTTCCCGTTCCGGCGGACCGGGATTCCTGGGACGACGGCAACGGCGTGCTCGGCGCGGTCGGTCGCCGGTCGCGGTCCGAAGAGGACGGTCCGGAGCCGAAGGAGAAGCCGGTGGGCGACGCGAACGCCCAGATCGACGAGATCATCAATGGTCTCCGGGAGGAGCGGAAGATTCGATGACCGAGATGAACCGCGGTGGCGGCGCCTTCCAGGACCTCGAAGCGGCGATGGCCGCACTGGAGCAGGAACAGCGCAAGCTCGCCGAGATCAGCGAGGTCCGCGAGAACGAGACGACGACGGTCCAGGCCAAGGACCGTTCGCTGGAGATGACCTTCGACGGCAGCGGTGAGCTGTCCGAGCTGAAGTTCAACGGCACGAAGTACAGGAGCATGGCCCCGGCGCAGCTGGCCCACGTGATCGTGGAGACGCTCCAGCAGGGCCGCGCGCAGGCGATGGCGAAGATGACGGACCTCATGGGGTCCGATGCGCTGCCGGGAATTGATCTAGCGGGCATCGCCGCGGGTAAGGTAGACCCGAGCAGCGTGATCGACGCGCTGCTGTCCCCGATGCTCGACGGCATCGTCGATGACGACGACCGCCCCGGCAAGGATTCCCGTGCGGAGAAGGGTGGCCAGGATGGCTGACGACTTCTACCTCGACCCGGACGGGATGCGGGCCGCCAACCAGCGGATCAAGACGGCGCACAGCGAGATGGAAGCCGCCTTCGAGGAGCTCAGCGCCGAGCTGGCGGAGCTCTACGGCTGCTGGGGCAACGACGACGTCGGCAAGGCGTTCGAGGAGAACTACAAGGAGCCCGAGAAGAACATCAAGGAAGGTTCCAAGGGGATCCTCGACGGCGTCGACGAGCTGACCGGCTCGCTGGACGAAGCGGTGGACGAGTTCGTCGAGGTGGACGAGCAGAACCGCCGGAACGTCGAGAACACCGGTTACGAGTCCTGATCTCGGCGCCGGGAACCGTGCGACCTCTCTGCTGGGAGACGAGGGCCGCGAAGACGTGAGTTGAGCACCCGGGCGCGACAGGGCGCCCGGGCTCGAATCTGGAGAGGGGGAGCCGGTGAGCAAGTACGAAACCACCGAGCTGCCCGACAAACTCCAGAAGTTCTTCAAGATCACTCTCGGCATGGAGTGGCCGGAGGGCAGCGAAGGCGGCCTCAACGCGCTGCACGACGCGTTGGAGCGCTACGCCGACCGCACCGACGAGACGGCCGCCAAGATGGAGTCGGCCGGCGGCGACATCGACGAGTCCCTGAACGGCGACACCTCCGACGAGACCGTCCGGTACGTGAAGGGCGATCTGCCCGGGTACCTGCGGGAGCAGTCCGCCGTCGCGCGCGACCTGGCGAGCAAGGCCAAGGACGCCGCAGCGGACATCCAGAAGAACAAGATCATGTTCATCGCGATGACCGCGATGACGCTGGCGACGGTGATCTCGCTGATCGCCTCGCTGTTCGGCGCGTTCATGGTCCCCGCGGTGCTCGCCGCCGCGCGCGTGGGCATCACCGCCCTGCTGCGCGAACTGATCAAGCAGATCGCGCAGAACATCGTCAAGCAGCTCGGCCGCATCCCGCAGGCCGTCAAGGCGGGCGGCTGGAAGGCCGGGGCGAAGGCGGCCGGTTCGCAGGCCTGGCAGCTGGGCAAGTACCCGGCCGGTGGTGCGGCGTTCGGCGCCGGGGTGATGGGCGGTCTGGACGCGGGCATCCAGGGCATCCAGAAGGCCGCCGGATACCGCGACAACATCAACACCGAGTCCATCAAGGGCATGGTCATCGGTGGTGCGATCGGTGGCGCCGCCTCCGGTTTCGCCGCCGGTGCGGTCCGCGGCGTGGCGAAGAGCCTCGACGACGTGATGGTCAACATCAACAAGAACATCGGGAACGCGAACAAGCTGCGTGCACCCGATGATCAGATCCCGGAGAAGAAGTTCACCCGGGGCCAGGTGGCGGCGGGACGTGCCATCGATGGTGGTTTGCAGGTCGTCTCGGTCGCGGCGAGCAACCCGCTGGTCTACCTGGCCACCGACGACAAGCACGGCGTGGCCTCGGACGGCATGTTCGGCGCCTTCGCCAAGGGCGGTCTGGGCGGCAAGTCCGGTGGCGGCAAGGCCGGGGCGGGCACGCCGACGATCAGCGAGGTCAAGGGCCCCGGCGACCTGAAGATCCCGAGCCCGGGCGAAAAGTCCGGCGGCGGCGACGCCACGGGCGACAAGAAGGGCACCGGCGGGGCGCGGGACGGCGAGTCCTCGACGAACACCTCCAGCGACGGGCCGCCGAGCTACGAGCAGGCCACCCAGGGCCCGCCGTCCTACGCGGAGGCCAACGGCGGGGGGACCACGGGCGCCGGGCAGGGCGGCCACGATTCGAGCGGCCAGACGGATTCGAGCGGCCGGTCGGACTCCAGTGGTCAGTCGAATTCGAGCGGGCAGTCGGATTCCAGCGGCCAGACGGATTCGAGCGGCCGGTCCGACTCCAGTGGTCGGTCGGATTCGAGTGGCCAGTCGGATTCGGCGGGCCGGTCGGATTCGAGCGGTCAGTCGAACTCCGGTGAGCAGTCGAACTCGACGCACGCCGGGGCCGGGCAGTCGGATTCCGCGGGCTCGCGCGACAGCTTGGTGGACTCGAACCGGGACGGCGCGGGGCAGCAGGACTCCTCCTCGCGGGACGTGAGCCACGGCGGCACGAACCTCGGCTCGGTGTTCTCGAACTCCGCGCCGGTCGCCACCGAGTCGAACGGGATCGGCTCGGCCGACGGCGGCACGACATCGGAGAGCTCCGGGACCTCGACCTCGCACAGCAGCGGGTCCGGCCAGTCCTCCTCGACCGGCGGCTCCGATTCGACGGGGACGCAGTCGACCTCGCACTCCAACGACTCCTCGTCGTCCAACCAGGGCCAGGCCGTCGCGCACGGCGGGTTCGGGCAGTCGCAGAGCACCTCCGGCGGTCAGGTCGGCGGCGCGGCGAACTCGACGGCGGGCACGAGCACCTCGGGTCCCACCGCTGCGTCCGCGCCGAGCTCCAGCACGACGTCCGCGGCCACGAGCGGCCCGAACACGGTCTCCACCGGCGGCCCGAACACGACGGCTACCGGTCCGGGAACCACCGCCACCGGTCCCGGCACGGCCGCGACGGGACCGAGTACGACCACGACGGGGCCGGGCACGGCCGCGACGGGGCCGAGTACGACCACGACGGGGCCGGGCACGGCCGCGACGGGGCCGAGTACGACGGCGACGGGGCCGAGTACGACCGCGACCGGCCCGAACACGACGGCGGCCGGACCGAACACGACGGCGGCCGGACCGAACTCGACATCCACGGGTCCGAGCACGACGGCCACCGGCCCGAGCACGACCAGCACCGGCGGGTCGAGCACCACCACGGGCGCGCAGAGCAGCACGGGCGGGCAGACCTCGTCGACCGCGGCGACCGGACCCGGGCAGGCGCAGAGCACCCAGGGCGGCGACCGCACCGGGACGCAGGGCGGTCCGAACCAGACCTCGACCACGAACCAGAGCGGCTCGACGGGCACCGGACCGGACGGCACGACCCCGTCGAACAGCACCGACGGCCCGTCGAACGAGATCGACGGTTCCAGCACCCGGCAGGACGCTGCGGGCGGGGACCGGATCGACGCCGGGTTCCGCGACGACGTGCAGAACTCGCGCGACGAGTCGCAGTCGTTGCGTGACGATGCACAGAGTTCACGGGACGAGTCGCGGGCCTCGCGGGATGATTCCCAGGTCTCGCGGGACGAGTCGCAGCTTTCGCGGGACGAATCCCGGTCCTCGGGCGAGGAATCGCAGGCTTCCCGGGACGAGTCGAACTCCCGGGAGGAGCAGAATTCTCGGGACGACGAGTCGACCACCGAACCCGGGCAGTCCCGCGACGACTCGGCCGAGCTCACCGAATCGGACCGCCCGGCGGAATCCGAGCGCGCCCCCGATTCCCGCGCGGACGAAGCGGAATCGGGCCGCGACCGGAGCGAGGACTCCGCCGCGCTAGCGCCGGTGCAGGGCCAGCACCAGGCGGGCGGCCAGCCCGGGAACCAGACGACCCAGCCCGGGAACCAGGCGAGCAACCAGCCCGGGCGCGGTGCGGCCGCCACCCCGCAGGCGGGCGGCGAGGCGCGGGCTCCGCAGCCCGGCGCGTCCACCGGAGGCAGGCAGGACGGCGCCGCGCCCCCCGCGCGCACCAGCGGCGAACCGGACTCGGCCACCGCGAACCCGGCGGCCGAGCAGCGGCCCGATACCACCGCCACCCCGGAAGCGGACCCCGCCACCGAGTCGCGGTCCGAGTCCGCGCCCCGCACCGAATCCGAGGGCCGCCCGGACACCACCGCCGAGCCGGAAGCCGGCGCCACCCGCTCCGACGGCTCCACCGAGCAGTCCGCCCGCACTGAGCAGTCCACCCGCGCCGAGGACGCCGAGCAGCCGAGCCGCGACGCGGACGAGCAGCCGACCCGCGACGCGGACGAACAGCCGAGCCGCGCGGAGGACGAGCAGTCCACGCCCGACGCGGAGCGCACCGACCCGGCCGCGTACACGGCACCGCACCAGACGACGCCATCGACGCCGACCCAGACCAGCCCGAACCAGTCGACGCCCAACCAGTCGACCCCGAACCAGGGCACGCAGAACCAGGCGAACCCGAACCAGACCAGCCCGAACCAGGCGAACCCCGGCCAGACCACTCCGAACCAGCCCGGGCAGCAGCCCGCCGGGCGCCCGAACGTCACCTCGCAGCCCGACCCGGGCCAGGCGCGCGGCGGCGACCAGACCGGCAACCGCGGCACCGACTCCCGCGGCCCGGCCACCGAGAGCAGCAGCCCGAACCGGTCCCAGGACGGCACCCGGACCCCGGACGGGGAACGCGGCCTCAACGTCACCGCGCCCGACCCGCGCACCGCTCCCAGCACGTCGCGCGGCGGCTCCACCACCTCCGCGCCCGCCCGCGAGGGCGGCAGGCAGGACCCGCCGCTGCCCCCGGTGTTCGCCGCGCTGCTCACCGATCCAGACCTGGCGCCCGCGCCGACGCCGGACGCGCCGCGCGCCCCGCAGGGCGGCAGGCTGAACGGCCCCGCCCAGCAGGGCGAGACCCCGCTGCGCATCCCGGACCCGGACGAGGTCGTGGCCGGACTGGGCCCGCAGGGCGGCCGGTCGCTGGTGATGGGCGGCGAGTCCGCCGCGCAGCGCAACACGACGACCCAGCAGGACACCGCGGCGGGCACCTCGTTCGCCCGGGACGTCCCGCTGGCCGAGGACCTCGATTCCGCCGCCCGCTCCTACAGCAAGCTCGCCGCGGGCCGGACCCGCGAACTGCTGGACACCGCGGCCGTGCTGCTCAGCCGCGCCGGCGAGATCCCCGGCAAGGTGCCGACGGTCCTGTGGGAAGCGATCGCGGCGCGCATCGCGAAGGGGGAGCACGGCCGCGCGGAGGAGTTCGTCCAGCGCTACGTGCACGACAAGGACTCGCTGGCGGGGTCCGAGCTGGCCACGCGGGTCGGCCGCCCCGAATCCGACACCCCGCCGGTGTCCCCTGTGGACGGTCCTCGGCGCGGTGACGGGGCCGAGGGCACCGGCACCTCCACCCCGGAGGTCGCGAAGGACGCCGAGGACGGCGCGCGCGGCACCGACGACGCGAACTCCGACGGCAAGCGCTCGGAGGACCCCGACGACGCCCGCGAGTCCGACCGCGGCGAGGACGGTGCCGAGAATTCCGAGGACGGCGGGAAGAAGAAGGACTCCGACGAGGCGGCGAAGGACGCCGAGGACGAGGCGAAGAAGACCCCGAAGCCGGTCCGGGAGATCCGGGAGGCCCTGCCGGACTACGTGCGCAGCGGCCAGTCGCTCGGCCCGATCGAGCAGATCGGCGCCACCCGCCGCGCGAACCTGCCGGAGGACACCCGCACGCTGGAATTCACCGGCCCGGACGTCGTCGCCCACCTCAACAGCCTGGTCCCCGGCGGGAAGGGCAAGTGGGAGGACACCGGCGTCGTCCAGCGCCGCATCGACAACGCGGTGCACAGCCTGGTCGGCACCGGCGACACCTTCACCGTCCGCAAGGGCGGCAAGTTCTACGAGCTGCTGGTCCGGGCCGTCCCGCAGTTCGACGAGATGAAGTCGGTGAAGCCCTCCGAGGAGTCCATCAAGGCGAGCACCAAGACCGAGAAGTCGACCTCGCACACCAGCGCCGAGGCGCGGGACAAGTCGTTCTCCCCGCAGCTGGCGACGACCTCGGTGCCCGGCCTCTACGTGTACGTGAACCCGACGCTGCCCGGCGGCTTCTCCGAGACGCACCTGTCGGAGCAGAGCCAGAAGCACGGCAGCGGCCACAAGTACGCGATCAAGGAACTGCACGACGTCGACGTGCCGATGAAGTTCGAGTTCTCGCTGCGCGACAGCAAGGACCGCGTCGTCACCCCGTCCGGCATGGGGCGCGACGTCACCGGTCCTGTCGCGAACCGCAAGCTCGAGCAGCACACCGTCTCGGAGACGGCGGACGTGGCACTGCGGGTGCCGATCGGGCTCTCCAACGGCCGGTCCATCGGCAACGTGCTCGCCGACGCCCACGCGCACCTGGACAGCTACCACCAGCCGTTGAACCAGCGCCGCCAGCTGAAGCTCGCGGAGCAGGGCGTGCACGAGATCGGGCCGCTCGGCGAGGCGGGCAGCCGCGCCGTCCGGGACTCGGCGCCGATCGGTGTCACCCTGCACACCGGGTCGCTCGGCGGCTCGTTCTTCAACCAGGTGCAGCACCTCCTCGGCAAGCGGTTCCGGCAGGAGAGCGCCGTCGACGCGCACGGCCGTCCCGCCCTGCAGGAGTTCTTGCACAAGGACAGCATCGCCGAGCGGCTGCCGGAGATGACGGTCTTCGAGGGCGCGCACCCCGAGGCGGGCTGGGTGCAGTCCGGTGAGATCTACAAGGGCCGGAAGCTCTCGCTGTTCCGCTCGCACCCCGGCACGAAGATCGAGATGCGGGCGGTGGCGACCTGGATCAAGGTCGGCCACGAGCACGCGGACGTGAAGCACTCCGACTCGCAGACCGCCAAGTTCGGCAGCAAGGACGTCCGCAAGACGGATCGCTCCGGCGGGCTGAACGCCATCGGTGGCCCCGGTGTCGTCGTCGGCCCGTTCCGGGTCGTGGCGGGCCCGAACGTCGGGTTCAACATCGGCCGGGCCAACGAGCAGAGCATCGAACGCTCCACCGAGGTCACCCACACCGTCGACACGACCGGTGAGACCGCGCGGTACCAGCTCGGCTACAAGATCCAGGTCCGCAAGCTCGGCGGGGACCCGGTCACGCTGGACGGCATCGTCGCCGCCGACATGCTCGGGGACCGCGGCAAGGCGGCGGAGGCCGGGCTGTTCGAGGGCACCCCGCTGGCCGACGCGCACCGCCCGGAGAACTTCCGCTCCGGCACCGAGCGCACCCACTTCCTGCCGGAGTCGGTCGAGAACGGCCACGCCTTCATCGGTAGGCTCACCGACCTGCCCGTCGGGCGGGACCTGTACAACGGGCTGGCGGACCTGCTGCGGGACATCCCGCTGCGCGGGAAGGTCCGGCTGGACCGGAACATGTTCATCCGGCAGTTCGACGACCAGGCGTTCGCGAAGGGCCTGTCCGCGAAGATCGCCGACGTGCTCAAGCGGGGGCGCAGCCTCGCCGACCTCCTCGCCGACGAGGAGGTCGTCAAGCAGCTCGTCCCGCACATGGTCGACGGGGCGCTGCACCTGCCGCTGAAGCGGGAATCGCTGCTGACCGACTACGTGTCCGTCGTGCGGCTGTCGATGGAGACCAGCAACATCCGCGACGGCGAACCGGTCCGCTCCGGCGGCGAGTCCTTCGGGGACGGTTCAGCGCGGCTGGACGGTGACGCCACCCCGGAGGGCAGCGGCGGCCGGTCCGGCGAGGAGTCCGGCAGCGGTGCGAAGGACGGTGCGAAGGACGGGGCCAAGGACGGGGAGTCCAAGAGCGACGGCGCGCTCAACACCAGCCGGAAGGTCGCCGACGAGACCACGGTGAAGAGCAGCCGGTTCCGCAAGCGCGGCCTCATCGGCGGCGTCCAGGCCCGGTTGTACTCCTCTTTGGGCATCGGTTCCTACGTCCTCAACGGCGGCTACCGCGCCGAGGGCAACCGCACCCGCAAGCGGGGCTTCGAGTTCACCCGCGAGACCGCGGTCGAGCGCAAGCGCGGCGGCAGCATCGCCCCGGACGGCAAGCTCACCGACCACGCGCTGCGCTCGTTCCGCGCGGACCTCGACTTCAAGGCCGAGGTCATCTCCTACAAGCGCCCCAGCGAGGGGATGCGCCGCATCCGCCCGCAGCGCCCCGGCAGGCACGTACCGGTGTTCCAGGAGCTCACCAGCGACTTCCCGGTCGACCTGACCTCGCAGGAGCGCTCGCGGCAGAAGCCCAACCCGCACGTCGCCGAGCCGATCACGAAGCGCGTCGACGCCCGCTTCGTGGTGCCGGAGAGCCTCGTCAGCGAAGAGGACCCGCTGGCGATGACGCACTTCGAGGAGGGCACCCCGGACGCCCGCGTCGAGCAGATCGCCGACCCGCCCGCGCCGCACCAGCTGCCCCCGGGCGGCAGCCGCAAGCTCGACGGCGCCCAGCTGGTCGGGTTCACCGGCGGGAAGATCCTGCGCCAGATGGCGGCCGACCTGCTCAACCAGGTCACCCGCAACGACCCGATCGTCCGGTTCCCGGTCCCGGAGATCACCAGCCCGATCTCGCACATGCTCGGGGCGGACCGCATCGAGGGCGACCCGCGGCTGTTCAGCAGGCCGCGCACCACGTCGATCTCGTATTCGCGGGCGCGCCGCGACCTGTCCATCGAGATGGGCACCTCGTTCAAGCCGGTGCTCGACAGCAGCAGCCCGGTCACCCGCAGCGAGTACGAGCAGGCCACCCGGGAGCTCACCGGCAAGGCGGGCGCCGGGCGCACCACGGGGTGGAACGTCAACCACGGCGGCTACGTGGGCGCGGTGTTCACCGGGCCGTTCGGGCAGGGCGTCAAGACGGGCACGCACGACGTGGACGGGCTCGGCGTCGGCGTCATCAACCTGCAGCCCTACAGCCACTTGCGCGGGGCGGAGAACTCGCGCTCGCTGGAGAGCGGGCAGACGCTCACCGTCGAGACCGCGCCGGAGAAGGTGTACCTGGCGCGGGTCAAGGTGCACGCCGGGATGGTCGCCGAAGCCACCTACAAGGGGAACTTCGACCAGCTGGAGCTGTTCTCCCGGCCGGATCCGCGGCGCCGCGGGCAGTACGTGGAACTGCCGGAGTCGCAGCTGGTGTGGCTGACGAAGGAACAGCTGGACGAGCTCAGCCCCGGTCTCGGCGGGGAACGCGGCGGCACCGAGCAGTCGTCGTCGACGACGCCGGACTCCGACCCGGCGACCGGCGAGCCGCCCATCGACGCCACGACCTCCGAGGCGACCACGACCTCGACCGGTGATCGCAGCACCGCGTCCCGCCCGGACGCCTCGCTGCCGCTGCCGCCGACCCTGGACCCGACCCGCACCGTGCGGCCGTCCTTCGGCCTCGGCGGCATCATCGACCCGGTCGACCTGGCGAACCAGATCGGCGAGATCCGGGAGAGCTTGAGCAGCAAGCTCGGCGAGGACGTCGCCGAGGCACTGCTGCCGAGCACCTCCGCGGGCAACCCGCGCAACAACCACGCTTCGCTGCAGGCGATGCTCACCGACATCAACAACTCGGTGGAGCAGGCGCTCAACGGTGGGGAGCGGACCGCGCTGCGCTACGAGCGCCGCTTCAAGGGCAACACCTACCGGTTCAACCTGGAAGCGGACTTCCAGCCCGACCACGGCCCCGGTTCGATCCGGCACGTCGAGAAGCTCAAGGTCACCAACCTCGCCAGCACCGCGCTGGAGAAGGTCCGCACCAGCGGCCGGACGCTGCTGACCACGATGTTCGCCGGCCGGCTCGGCGTGCGCGGCACCGAGATCCCGCCGACCGACCAGCAGGCCAGGCAGACCGAGCACACCGGGCTCGGCGCGGCGGGCGTCGGCGTCACCCCGCAGGCGCGCTGGGGCAACCGGACCCAGCAGCTGACGAACAAGGACGAGGTCGGGCACGAGCGGTCGGCGGAGACCAGCGGCCCCGTCGCCGAGCACGGCGGCCGGCTGCGGCTGAACCTCCAGGTCGCGCACGGCGACGGCCCGGCCACGCACGCGATCACCGTGGACCGCCCGGTGACGGTGACCAAGCTGGCCGAGGAGGCGCTGCCGCCGCCGGACGGCAGCCGCTACGGGCAGACCACCCATCGCGGCAAGCTCACCGCCGACCAGATGACCCCGGACGCGTTGAACTCCTGGCGCGGCGAGGGCAAGTTCACCCTCCCCAGCGCCGACGCGCACTGGGGAGAGCACTTCTTCGGCGACATCGACGAGCTCGTCGAGGCCGGTCGCGGCGCGCTGCTGGACTCGAAGGCCGAGGTGCCGCGCGACGTCGACACCGCGCTGGCCACCGCGATCACCGTGGCGCAGCTGCGGTCGAGGCTGCCCGACCAGCTCGACGGCACCTTCACGGTGCCCATGCCGGACCTGAACCGGACGCTGGAGTTCCACGCCCGCGTCCCGGAGACCCCGAAGTTCGCCAGCACCAGCGGCTCGGTGAAGTTCGAGGGCAAGACCAAGCCCAAGGACGAGCGGACCTCCGAGGTCGAGTCCGGGCACACCACGGAACTGCGCACCACCGAGCCGTGGGGCTGGGGCGGCAACACGCAGCCCGCGGACAAGAGCCCCTACGCGTTCGGCCAGAACTCCGGCTACGCGGCGCGCGACCTGGTGGCGCTGTCCTCCCGCGACCCCGCCAAGCTGCTGCAGAGCGGGGAGCTGCACTCGGAGGACGCGGCGCGGATGCCGACCTCCGACAAGATCATCCACAACGAGGAGACCGTCACCAGGGCGCTGCTGAGCGGCCTGGAGTTCCACGTCGTCGCCCGCGAGAACCCCGGGCCGCTCACGTTCGGCGAACCGAAGGTCGGCGGCCGCACCGTCGGCTTCCGCGACGCCTTCGTCTCCCGGCTGTGGGACGACGACGCGACCGCGCGCACCGGGCACGCGATCTCCCCGGACCTGATCCAGGCCACCAAGGACCTCGCCACCAAGGGCGAGGAGTGGTCGAAGGCGGACAAGGCGCTCAAGGGCGCGCGGGAAGAAGCCGACGGCGTCGCGGGCCCGAGCCGGTCCGAGGGGTCCGACGAGCTGGCCAAGGCGCAGGAGGCCGAGTCCCACGCCCGGTCCGAGTACTCGAAGGCCAAGCGCACCTGGGACCAGCTGACCCAGGCCGAGCACGAGCGCGACGCGCGCACCCGCGAGGACGCCCGCCGCAGCGCGCGGCAGGCCGTGCAGGACCGCGCCGAGCTGGCCGCCGACTCCGCGGCGAAGTACCGGCTGCCCCCGATCCGCCGCGCCTCGGTCGCGGACGACCTGCTCAGCGGCTGGGAAGAGGTCATCAACTACGGGCTGCCGAGCTCCTCGCGCCCGCACGGGCCCGCGCTGCCGCGCATCCCGGAGGAGATCGAGCTCAGCGACCTGGCGCCGAACCGCACGCGCGGCGGTGACGACCTGTCCGGACCGCCCGCGGACACCACGACGCCGCCGGGGGAGAACTCCGGCCGGCGCGGGGACGGCGCGAACCGCGGGGACGATGCGAACCCGGGCGAGGAGTCGAACCGCGGCGAGGACTCGAACCGCACCGAGGACTCGAACCGCCGCACCGACGGCACGACCCGCGACGGCGAGGCCCCGCCCCGCCGCGGTCGCGACCGCAGCGGCACCCAGGACAGCTTCGACTTCGCCCACGACCCGGAAGCCCAGCAGTGGCGCCGGATGCTGGGCTTCTCCGAGCGGGACATCGCGCAGCAGGACGCCGCGCACAACCTCGGCACCCTGGACGAGGTCGGCCCGCTCGGCGAGGTCGAACTGGACTCGCTGCCCAGCCGCTCCACCGACTCGGACGGGGCGCCCCCCACCGACCAGGACGGCTCGTCGCGCCCGGCCCCCGAGCGCTCGGTGCAGATGGGCGGCGAGCCGGTCGCCCCGCACCGCGCGATGGTCGACGCGCTCAACGACGCCGCCGCCGAGCACTCCCGCAGCGGCCGCGAGCCGGAACCGCGCACCGAACTGCTCGGTCCGGACGTGTTCGGGCGGCGCGCCCCCGAACCGGCCCCCGACTTCCTCGCCGGGCACGACTACTCCAACCTGCCCGCGGACCGCCTCATCAGCATGTTCCGGTCGCTCGACATGGCGCGCCCGCAGGGCAGGCCGACGCACGCCGAGATGGCGCCCGACGCGCTGGTCGCCGACCCGCGCTCGGTGGTCAGCTCGCACCGGTCGCCGGTGCAGCGGGCCCGGTGGGCGCCGCGACCTCCGGTGCCGCTGCCGGAGACGCTGGAGATGCCGCGGCTGATGCACCACGTCTGGCTGGGCGGCCCGCTCTCCGGTGAGGGGCGGCACGGCTTCCACCGGGAGAACATCGGGAACTTCGCCCGGGAGCACACCGGTCAGCTGGAGACGGTGCTGTGGACGGACGTGCCGCGCTCCCAGTTCGAGCAGGCCGCCGCGCACACCGGCCCGATGCGCCGGGACCATCCGCTGGCGCCGGTCCGCGACATGCTCGGCTGGGCGCGGCAGCACAACGTCCGGTTGCTCAACCTGGACGAGGTGTCCAACGCGGAGAACCCGTTGCTCGGCCACGAGTTCACCGCGAACGAGCGGGCCAAGATGACCCCGGCAGGCAGCGCGGGCGCGAGCGACATCCTGCGCCCGGCGCTGGTGCACGAGTTCGGCGGCGCCTATCTGGACGGCGACAACGCGCTGGCCGACGTGAGCAGCCTGTTCGACGTGGTCCTCGACGGCCGGGAAGGCTACGCGCTCCACGTCGACACCGAGCGCGAGATCTTCAGCAACTCGGCGGTCGCGGCCGCGCGCCACCACCCGGCGATGCGCGCCTACCTCGACACCATGATCGGCAAGTACGAGAAGCCGTACGCCGACGTGGTGGACGGCAGGCTGCGCAACGCCGCCCCGGAGGCCTTCGACGACTCGCGGGTCGCGATGCGGCGCAACTCGATCTGGGAGCGCACCGGCCCCGGCAACCTGGAGGAATTCGCCGCGTCCCTCGGGCATCAGGACGTGCTGGACCTGCCCGGGCTCAAGAACGTCATGGTGCAGAGCACCGGCACCTGGATGTACCCGGCGCCCCCGCCCCTCCCGCGGGTGTGGGACGCGGCGTCGACCCAGCGGTTCACCGAGAACGTCGTCCAGACCCTGGTGCGCGGCCTGCACAACCGGCCCGGCGAGCTGCTGATCACCGAGGTCGGCGACGTGGTCGAGACCCACCCCGACCCGGACCTGATCTGGAACTCGGCGATCACCTTCCTGGCCGAGCACCCGACCTTCGGGCCGATGATCGAGGGCGTCACCTTCGCCCGCCACGACTACGGGCGGCCCAACAACCACGAGCTGCCCGACCACGTCCACGAGCTGCTCAACGTCGACCACGACGACCCGTACGTCCGCTACGGCGAAGTCGGGCTGCCCACCCGCATCGAGAACCCGGGCCACCCGAGCCCGGACGCGGTGGAGATGGGCGGGCACCCGCTGGACGAGGCGCTGCCGCGGGGGACCGGCAAGGACCTCACCTTCGCCGACGTGGACTTCGTGCCGCTGCTCGGGGGCAAGGACGGCGAGGTGATCGGCGTCGGCTTCCCCCGCTCCGACGTCGAAGCCGAGACCATGCGCGGTGCCTTCGAAGGGGGTGCCGGGCCCCGGGCCGCGCAGCTGTACGGCGCGCCCGCCGACGGCAAGAACTACTTCGTGGCGCCGCACTTCAAGGACGGCCGCTTCACCGTCCGGGACCGCGACGGCGTGCTGCACCGCCTCGACCACGAGCAGATGAGCAAGCTGCTGCTCAGCGCCGGTCGGCCCGGTCCACAATGGACGCAGAGTACGAACCTGCTGTGGCTGAGCTGCAACCTCGGTTCGCCGGAGCACTCCGGCGTCGGCCAGGGGCTGCACTCGCTGCTGTCCGGCCAGGTCGGGGAGCAGTACGCGCCCAGCGGCAAACCGGAGCTGCTGGAGACCGGCGGCATCAACCTGCGCGGCACCGCGGAGATCACCCGTCTCGGGGACGCGGACGAGGCGCACCTGCCGAACTACGACGACGCGGGCACCACCCCGGCCCGCGGCCTGGAGATGGGCGACAACGTGCCGCCCGCCGACCTGGAGCAGCGCAGGCTGCTCGGCTCCGCGCGGGACTCGGTGGCCGCCGCGCAGCGCCACCTGGCGGCGCTGCCGCCGGACGCGCTGCCGGAGGCCCGCGCCCAGGTCGCCGCCTGGCGCCAGGCGTGGTCGGACGGCCAGGTCACCTCGCTGGGCCCGGACGCGCTGCGCTCCTTCGACGAGACCGCGCGGGACCTCGCGGGCGAGATCCGCGAGACCCGCTACCAGCAGCTGCTGGAGCAGCACGACATCGCCTCGGACCGGATCGCCGACGGTGTCGAGGAACCCCCGTTCCACGAGAACGGCGTGCCCGGCGGCATCAGCTCGCGTCCCGGCGTGAAGGTGGGGCTGGAGCTGGAGTTCCAGATCCCCGAGGCGGACCGCGCGCTGTTCGGCGCCAAGGTCACCGACCTCGGCATGGACCTCAACGCGGGCGGCTTCTTGGAGTGGAGCCCGGATACCCCGCTGCTCACCCCCGACCGGGTGCCGTCGGCGGAGCTGCACTCCCGTGGCAAGTGGGCGATGGTCGACGAGGTCGCCCACGAGAACGGCGTCGAGGTCATCTCGCCGATCCTGCGGCTGGACCAGCAGCCGGACATGTGGTGGGACGTCGACGCGGTGCTCGACTCGGTGCGGGAGCACGGCGGCACCGCCGACAGCACCGGCGGCCACGTCAACATCAGCTTCGACCAGCCGCTCACCGCCCGCGAGTACCACCGGCTGGCGCAGCTGACCAAGTCGTTCGAGTCCGTGATGTACCGGCTCGGCAACTACCCGATGGGCCCGAACCAGCGCGCGCTGCACATGGTCGGCCCGAACCCGATCCCGCCGGACGCCTCCAAGGTCACCAGCCCGTCGGACGTCCGCTCGCTGAGCCGGGACAAGTACGACGCGGTCAGCTTCCGGCACGTCACCGGCGGTCCGGCGGACCGGGTGGAGTTCCGGTTCTGGTCGGGCAGCACGAAGGCGAGCGTGTGGCAGGCGCACGTGGAGCTCAGCGCCGCGATGCTGGCGGCCGCGAAGGACCCGTCGATCCAGACCCGGCTCGACGAGATGATGCGGGAACCGGAGCTGCTCGGCGTCGGCGGTGGTTCCGCGCTGCCGGACCTGATGAACCTGCTGGAAGTGCTGCCGCTGAGCCCGGCCGCGCAGGAACAGGCGGTGCACCTGTTCGCGCTCACCGACGCGTGGGAGGACACCGGCGGCAACGACATCCACTGGCGCTCGCAGACGGTGGGCCTGCCCGACGGCGGGCTGTTCTTCCCGCACGACGGCAACACCATCGACTCCGCCGTCAAGGTGGCGCGGACCGTGCAGCCGCACCCGGACACCGACCTGGTGATGGGCACCCTGGACCCGGACACCGGCGACCTGAAGCTGTGGAACGGGGAGACCCTCGCCGGCAGGGACCTCATCGACACGATGAGCCACCGGCGGATGGGGGACCGGAACGCGGTCGCGATGGCGATCTCCGGTGTCGCCGACGCGCCGTGGTTCCCCGAGCTGGTGCACCACTTCGGTCAGCTCGGCAAGCCGGTGCTGACCGCGGGCAACCCGCTGCTCGGCCCGGAGGGCCACCTGGTCGCGGCGTCCATGCAGGTCGGCGCGGACGGCAGGATGCGGCCGGGCCCGGACCCGGTCGGCTGGGTGGAGCACCGGCCGCAGGGCTCCCGGCCTACCGGGCAGTTCGACCTCGGGCACGCGATCGCCCAGGTCACCCGGCCCGCGCAGCCCGAGCACGCGCGCACGGGCCTCATCATGGGCGAGGAGGGCTCGCCGCACACCGGCGTCGACGACCACTTCGCCGTGCCGGACCAGGACGGCGCGGGCGCACCACACGACGCGGGCGCGACGCCGGGCTCCGGGCGGCGGAGCGCCGCGGACGATCCGGCCGCGGTAGCGCGAATCGTGGCCGACCTGAACGACTCGGTGGTCGACGCCCCTGCCGAGCCGGCACCGCTGCTCGGTGCGGACCTGTTCGGGCTGTTGAGCCCGGCCGCAACACCTGATTTCCTGCTGGGCCTGGACATCCCGGCACTGGACTCGGCGAAGCTCCCGTCGCTGCTGGACGCGATGGACCTCGCCCACGATGCTCCGTCCCGGATCACGGCCGACGGCCTGACCGGCCGAGCGGATCAGGTGCTCGTGGACCACCGCACCGCGCAGCAGCGCGGAGACTGGGCACCCGGTTCCGACCTGCCACTGCTGCCGGAGACCCTGGAACTGCCGAAGATCCTGCACACGATCTGGATGGGCAGCCCGGTTCAGGCCGGTACCCGGTCGGCTGAGGTGCACGAGAACTTCGGTTCGGCCGCATCCCGCTATGACGGGACTTCGGTGCTGTGGACCGACATTCCGCGAGCCCAATTCGACGCGGCCCGCAACGCGGAGCCGCCCACCGACGGCTCCCCGGATCCGCACGCCGGTACTCGCGAGATGCTCGAATGGGCGCGGGACAACGACATCCGGCTGATCAACTTCGATGAGTTCTTCCACGAAGGCAATCCGCTGCCGCTGCACAGCTACTTCAACGGCGAAGGTCTCCGGATGTCCGGACCGGGCTGGGCAGCGAAGAGCGACATCGCCCGGATCGCGCTGCTACGCGAGCTCGGCGGCTTCTACACCGACGGTGACAACCACGTCCGGGATCTCGTCGAGGCGGAGGAGCTGATCAACACGTCCGAGGGTTGGGCGTGGTTGTCCGCCTCGTCCAACATGATGGACAACGCCGCCTACGGGATGCCGCGCAGGCACCCTGCCGCGGACGTGATGCTGGACCACATCGGCGAGCTTCTCGGCCGTACGCAGGAGGAGCTCTACGGTCAGCGCAACACCCACACCCCCAAGGAGTTCTTCGACACCGATCGAATGCGGCCGCGCCGGAACTCGCTGATGATGCGCACCGGCCCCGACGTATTGGCTGAGTTCAGCCACCGGCTCGGTTACCAGAGCGGTCTCGGCCTTCCGCGGATCCGCGCGGTCCAGGTCATGTCCGCGGAGAGCTGGCTCGGCGGCCCCGAACGCCCCGCCGCCCTACTGGACGGTCCGGAGGCCACCGCCGACTTGACCCGCAAGGTCGTGCAGACCCTGGTGCGGGACTTGAACAATCGGGAAGGCGACCTGCGGCTGAGCCGCCTCACACCCGCCCTGAGCAAGCACGCGGACCCGGAGCTGGTGCTGACCAGCGCGCTGCGGTTCATCGCGGAGCGGCCGGAGCTGGCCGAGCAGGTCCGCTCCATCACCACGACCAGCTGGGACCGAAACGGGTTCACCGAAGTGCCGATCCCGCAGGCGGCTCGCGACCTGTTCGTGCTGTCCGAGACCGGGCACCAGCAGTGGCTCGCCGAGTTCCTCACCCCGGCAGTGGTCCGCGACGGTTCGCCTGCCGACCTGGTCGCCCGGGCTGAGCTGGGCTGGCACGCCACCGATGCCGAACTGGCATCGCGGGCGAGCGACCTCTACGGACTGAGCCGGCCGGACCAGGGCGACCTGCGCCTCGTCACGGAGCTGGACCGGCTCGCCGAACCCGAACCCTTCCAGCCCCGGCCCGGTGCGGAAGCGCTGTTGCAGCTCGCGGACGAGGTGGACATCCCCACCGGCCCCCGCACGGATCGGCTGGCGTCACTGCTCGACTTCGCCCGGCGCAACTCCGACGCGCTGCTGACCCGCCAGGATTTCCTGAACGCTCCGCGCGACCAGGCTCCGTCCTTCGCCGAACCACAGTGGGGCGAGCCGAGCCGAGATCGTCGCGATTCGGATTCGGACTCGGATGACGGGATGTTCGCGGTGCGTCCGCGGGCGGGTGAGGATACCGGTGGTCCGTCCCGCCGGGACGAGGATTCCGATTCCGAGTCCGATGACGGTCTGTTCGCGAGGCCGCCGCGCCGGGAGGGCGCGGATGGCCCGTCCCGCCGGGACGACGACTCCGACTCCGAGTCCGATGACGGCCTGTTCCAGCGACGCCCGGAGCGCAGCGTCATCATGGGCGGCGACGACGTCGCCGCACCGAGCCGCGAGCGCGCCGAGCTGGCCTCCGCGCTGAACGACACCGTCGAACAGGTCCGGCGGCACGTCGACGCGCTGCCCGCCGACGCGGCGCCGCGGCTGCGCGAGCGCGCCGAGCTGTGGATCGACGCCGCGCGCGGGGGCACCTTCGCCGCCGCCGACGCGGCCCAGCTGCGGTCCCGGCTGAACGAGGCGTCCGCGCTGCTGCACAACGCCCGCACCCAGCGCGTCACCCACCTGACCCAGCAGTTCGAGCAGGCCCGCGAGACCGCCCGCGACGGCGGATCCCCCGTCGAGTTCCACCTGTTCGGCGTCGAGGGCGGCCAGTCCGCCCGGCCCGACGCGCAGGTCGGCTTCGAGGTCGAGGTGCGGTTGCCCGGCGCCGACCCCGACCGCAGGGCCGGTGAGCTCGGCGCCTCGCTGCTCGAGCAGGGCGTGCTGCACGACCCCCGCGTGGGCGGCAAGACCGACACCTTCGAAGCGCACGCCGCGGACAAGTGGGCGATGGTCGAGGAGCCCGACCTGGACCACGGCGTCGAACTGGTGTCGCCGATCATCCGCACCGGCGAGGACGGCATGCCGTGGGCGGACCTGCAGGACATGCTGGAGACCGTCCGGGACCACGACGGCGAAGCGGGCGCGGGCACCGGCGGGCACATCAACGTCAGCTTCCGCGACCAGGTGCTCACCCCGTCCGAGTACGTGCGGCTGGCGCAGCTCACCAAGGCCTTCGAGTCCACGCTGTACCGGCTCGGGAACCACCCCGGCGACGTGGGGCACCGCAACACCTTCCAGGTCGGGCCGAACCCGCTGCCGATCGATCCGCGCGCCGACCTCGGCTACGCCGACGTCCGCCGCCTCAACCAGGAGCGCGAGGAAGCGGTCAGCTACCGCAACGTCGACGGCGGCCCCGGCGACCGGGTCGAGTTCCGGTTCTGGGCGGGCAGCACCGATCCGGCGCTCTGGCAGGTGCGCACCGAGCTGAGCCTGTCGATGCTGGCCGCGGCGAAGGACCCCTCGATCCACGCCCGGCTGGACGAGCTGATGGCGGAGCCGCAGCTGCTCGGCCGCGGCTCGGCGGAACTGCCGGACCTGCTGAACCTGCTGGAACTGCTGCCGATGAGCGAGGCCGCGCAGCAGCAGGCGGTGCAGCTGTTCGCCGCGACCGAACCGTGGCACGACACGGGCACCAACGACGTCCGGGTGCGTGCCCAGACCATCGGCACTCCCCACGGCGGGCTCCGGTTCCCGACGCCCGGCACCTCGATCGCCGACGCCGTCTCCACCGCGCGGCGGACCACCGTCCCCGACGGCGCGGACCTGGTCGTCGCCGAGCAGGCGCCGGGCGGCGCCGGGGTGAAGCTGTGGGACGGCGGAGCCCTGCCGCCGAAGGAGTTCGGCGACCTCGTCGAGAGCAGGCTCCGGCGGCTCGGTGGTGGCGGCCCCTCGGTGTTCGCGCTCGGCGCGGGCGGCGGCAAGGGCGGCTGGCTGCCGCAGCTGGTGAACCGGATCGACGTCCCGGTGCTCACCACCGACGCGACCGTGGTGCAGGGGCCGGACGGCGGGCTGCGGGCCGTGGACCAGGTCGTGGACCAGGACGGCGTGGTGCGCCACCGCCCGGCCGCGGACGGCTGGGTGCTGCACGAGAAGGGCGGGACCACCCGGCCCACCGGGCACGCCGACCTCGACGCCGCCGTCGCTTCGGTCTCCGCGGAGGGATCCCGGCGGCCGAACGGTTCGGCGGACGGTGCGACCGCGCGGGAGGACGGTGCCCCCGCGCACGACGGGGAGCGCGCCCTCGTCATGGGTGACGAGGACGTGGCGATGCCGGACCTCGGCGCGCCGCACGTCGACGAGCGCGCCCAGCTGGTCGACCGGCTACAAGGCGCCGTTCCGCAGCTGCAGCGCCACCTCGCCGTGCTGCCACCGGAAGCGCTGCCGAACGGGGTGCTCCCGCAGCTGCGCCAGCGGGCCGCTGCCTGGGCGCAGGGTCTGGACGCCCAGACGTTCTCCCAGGTCGACCTGGACCGGTTGCGCGAGCGGGTCGGTCAGGCCGAGCAGCTGCTGCAGAACATCCGCGGCGTGCGGGCCCGCGGCCTCGCCCAGCAGCTCCAGCAGGCGCAGGCGATCGCGCAGTCCGGGGCCTCGCCGGTCCAGTTCCACCCGGAGGGCATCAGCGGCGGCGCCTCCGCGCGGCCGGACCTGCGCGTCGGGCTGGAGGTCGAGTTCCAGCTCCACGGCGAGAACTTCGACGCCCGCGTCGGTGCCCTCGGTGACGCCCTGCACCGGCAGGGAATGCTCGCCACGCCGTCCATGGTGGACAAGGGCGAAACCGGAATCTCGAACGACGCGGGCAAGTGGGCGCTGGCCGAAGAACCGTCGGACGAGCAGGCCGTCGAACTGGTGTCGCCGATCCTGCGAACCGGCGAACCGGGCGGCACCGCCTGGACCGAGCTCGGTGCGCTGCTCGAC
Source organism: Saccharopolyspora sp. 6V (assembly GCF_020176785.1). Classification (NCBI taxonomy): domain Bacteria; kingdom Bacillati; phylum Actinomycetota; class Actinomycetes; order Pseudonocardiales; family Pseudonocardiaceae; genus Saccharopolyspora; species Saccharopolyspora sp. 6V. The sequence goes on from NZ_JAIUKB010000016.1 coordinate 34,523, forward strand.
ACCGTCAACCAGGCGCAGGGCGACGCCGGCCGCACCGGCGGGCACGTGAACCTGAGCTTCGACCGGCCGATGACGCCCGCCGAGTACCACCGGCTCGCACAGCTGATGAAGGCGCACGAGGCGGTGCTGTACCGGCTCGGCAACTACCCGGGCGGCGGCGCGCACCGCGAGACCCACGAGGTCGGCCCGAACCCGCTGCCGGCGCGCCCGAGTGCGGAGCTCACCTTCGCCGACGTCCAGGAGCTCAACTGGGGCCGCGAGGATGCGATCAACTTCCTGCACGTGGAGGACACGCCGCAGGACCGCGTGGAGTTCCGCCTCTGGTCCGGCAGCACCGATCCGGCGTACTGGCAGGTCCGCACCGAGCTGAGCGCCGCGATGCTGGCCGCCGCCCAGGACCCGTCGATCCAGCCGCGGCTGGACCGGCTGATGGCCGACCCGCAGCTGCTGGGCCGCGGGTCCGCGGAGCTGCCGGACCTGCTGAACCTGCTGGAAATGCTGCCGATGAGCGAGGAATCGCAGCGGCAGGCGGTGCAGCTGTTCGCCGCGACCGAGCCGTGGCGCAACACCGGCACCAACGACCCGGTCCTGCGCTCGGAGTCGATCAGCCTCGGCGGCGGCGGGATGTACTTCCCCGGCCCGCGCACCGCGACGCCGGACGCCGTCTCCGCCGCCCGCGACGTCGTGCTGCCGGACGGGGCGGGCCTGGTCGTGGCCGACCTGACGCCGGACGGCTCGCACGTCGCGCTGTGGGGCGGCGGCACCGCCACCCCCGAAGCCTTCGTCGAGGGCATCGCCACCCGCCGCGGCATCGGCATGGAGCAGCCCGTCGTGTTCGCCGCGTCCGGTGCCGGGCACTCCCCGGTGCTGGCCGCGCTGGTCGAGGAGTCCACGCACCCGGTGCTGGCCACCGAGAGCGGGGTGGTCCGCACCCCGGACGGCGGCCTGCACGCCGGTCGGATGGTGCCCGGCCCGGACGGCACGCTGACCTTCCAGCCCGACCCCGCCGGGTGGACGGTGCACCACCGCGGCCGGGAGACCTGGTCCACCGGCGCGTCCGAGATGACCTCGGCCGTCGACGTGCTCTACAACGACGGCCGCTACGACCCGAACGCGGACTCCGACGCCGGATCCGGCATGGAGATGGGCGGCGGCGACCGCGCCGAGGGCCCCGCGGCCGGTCGCGGCAAGGACCTCACCTTCGCCGACGTGGACTTCGTGCCGCTGCTCGGGGGCAAGGACGGCGAGGTGATCGGCGTCGGGTTCCCGCGCAGCGACGCGGAAGCCGAGATCATGCGGCACGCCTTCGAGTCCGGCGCGGGGGAGAACGCGGCGCGGCTCTACGGCGCGCCCGCCGGCGGCGACAACTACGTGGCGGCCCCGCACTTCAGCGACGGCCGCTTCACCGTCCGGGACAAGAGCGGCGAGCTGCACCGCCTGGACCCGGACCAGATGAGCAGGCTGCTGCTCAGCACGGGCCGTCCCGGTCCGGAGTGGACGCAGAACACGAACCTGCTGTGGCTGAGCTGCCGCCTCGGCGAGGCCGAGCCCTCCGTCGGCGCCGGGCTGCACTCGCTGCTGTCCGACCATGTCGGACAGCAGTACGTCCCGCACGGCAGGCCGGAGATCTTCGAGGGCGGCCGCACGCGGCTGCTCGGCTCGCAGGACGTCTCCCGCCTCGGCGACCCGGAGAGCGTCCACACCTCCGGCGACCAGGACGCCACCGGCACCGCCGCCCCGGACGGCGAGCGCAGCGTCCGGATGCTCGACGACGCCCGAGGCAGGCTCGACCCGCTGGTGGGTCTGGTCGCCGACGTCCGGCGGAACCTGAACGCGCTGCCGCCGGAGGCGATGCCCGAGGCGCGGCAGCAGGTCACCGGGTGGACGAACTCGCTGGAATCGCTCAACGCCCTGTCCGACACCGCGCTGCGCGTTTTCGAGAGCTCCGCGCGCGAACTGGCCGCGCAGGTCCGCGACGCGCGCGTCCGGAACATCGGCGAGATCTTCCGCGGCGCCGAGCAGGCCCGCGCCGACGGCGCCCGCGAACCGGTCTTCCACCGCGACGGCGTGCCGGGCGGCGTGAGCTCCCGGCCCGGGGTCAAGGTCGGGCTGGAAGTCGAGTTCAAGTTCCTCGGCACCGACAACGACGGCGCCACCGCCAAGGTCACCGGACTCGGCGCCCGGTTGCAGGAGGCGGGGCACTCCGAGTGGCATCCGGTCGTCGCGGAGCCCGTCAGCGAAGCGCGGCCGGAACCGATGAGCCCGGACTCCGACAGCGACTCGTCGCGCTGGTCCTCCAGCGAGAGCGAGGAGCTGGAGTCGAACGTGCTGGAGGTGCTGCCCGACCCGAACGCGAAGATCGTCCGCGAGCTGCACGACCGGGGCAGGTGGGCGCTGGTGCAGGAGACCGCCCACGACTACGGCGCCGAGCTCGTCTCGCCGATCCTGCGGCAGGACCGGCAGCCGGAGATGTGGGCCCAGCTCGACTCGATCCTGCGCGATGTCGAAGCGGTCGACGGCAACGCCGACAGCACCGGCGGCCACGTCAACCTGAGCTTCGACGAACCACTGACCCCGCGCGAGCACGTGCGGCTCGCCCAGCTCGCGAAGAGCTTCGAAGCGGTGCTCTACCGGCTGGGCAACTACCCGGGTGGCGGACAGCGCGCGCTGCACATGGTCGGCCCGAACCCGATCCCCGCCGACCCGGCGAAGATCACCACGCCGGAGCAGGTCAGGTCGCTCAGCCGGGACCGCTACGACGCGATCAACTTCAAGCACGTCGAGGGCGGTCCGGCGGACCGGGTGGAGTTCCGGTTCTGGTCGGGCAGCACGAAGGCCAGCGTGTGGCAGGCGCACGTGGAGCTCAGCGCCGCGATGCTGGCGGCGGCGAAGGACCCGTCGATCCAGCCGCGGCTCGACGCGCTCCAGAACGCCCCCAAGCTCGTCGGCCGGAACACCGGTGCCGCGCTGCCGGACCTGGTGGAGTTCCTGGAACTGCTGCCGATGAGCCCGGAGTCGCAGCGGCAGGCCGTCGAGCTGTTCGCGCTCAACGACCCCTGGCGGCACACCGGCGAGAACGACTCCCACCAGCGGATCGTCACCGTCAGCACGCCCGATGGCGGGCTGATGTTCCCGACCCCGCGGCACTCCATCGAGGCCGCGGTCCGGGCGGCCCGTGACCAGCAGCCCTACCCCGACGTCGACCTCGTGCTGGGCGAACTCGATCCGCACGGCCGGGGGCTGATGCTGTGGAACGGCCAGTTCCTCTCCGGGCCGGAGCTGATCGAGACGATCGCCTCGCGGCACTTCGGTGCTCGCCACGGCATCGTGCTGGCCATCTCGGGCGTCGACCAGGCGCCGTGGTTCCGGGACCTCTTCGAGCCGGAGAACTTCCAGAACGAGGCCGTGCTGACCGCCGCCAACGTGCTGTGGCTGCCCGACGGCAGGCTCGTCGCGGGCGTGTTCACGCAGGGCCCGGACGGCCGGGTGCTGGTGGCGCCGGACCCGCGGGGCTGGGTCATGCACGGCGACTACATCGGCGACTCGATGACCCCGCCGGACCAGACGGGCCGCGCGGACCTCGGCGAAGCCATCCAGGTGATGCAGCGCAAGCTGGGGCTCGACCAGCCGCAGGACGGGCCGGGCCACGCGGCCGACCAGCACGCCGGCGGTGACCGCGGCCTCGTCATGGGCGACGACCCGGCACCGGCCCTGCCGCCGGAGATCGCCCCGCTGGTGGACCAGGCGCAGCGCACCCTCGGCTCGCTGCAGCGCAACCTCGACGCCGCCCCGGTCGGCGAACCGCGGTTCGACCAGGCCAGGGAACGACTCGCGAGCTGGCAGCAGGCGCTGCGCAGCGACGACCTGCCGCGCGCCACCCCGGACGAACTGCGGGCCTTCGACGTGGACGCCCGCGTCCTGCTCGGCGAGGTCCGCGCCGAGCGCACCGCGCGGCTGGAACGGCTGCACGAGGAGGCGAAGGCCCGCGCCGACGAGGGCGGATCGCCGATCGTCTTCCACGAAGGCGGCGTGCCCGGCGGCGTGACCTCGCGACCCGGGGTGAAGCTCGGTTTCGAGGTCGAGTTCAGCCTCCCCGAAGCCGGTTTCGAGAACGGCGTGCGCGAGCTGTTCACCGACCTCAAGGACGGCGGCCACACCCAGCAGGACGGCACCGGGTTCCCGCTGCCCAAGCAGGGCGGCGACATCGTCAAGCGGGCCAACGACGCCCACGGCTGGGCGATGGCCGACGAGGCGTCCTTCCCCGCCGGCGTCGAGCTGATCTCGCCGATCCTGCGGCCCGGCGACGACGCGGCCGTCTGGCCCGGGCTCGCCGACGTGCTCGGGCTGGTCAGGGACCACGGCGGCAACGCCGGGGGCACCGGCGGCCACGTCAACCTGAGCTTCGCCGAGCACCTCACCCCGCAGCAGTACGTGCGGCTGGCGCAGCTGACCAAGGGCTTCGAATCGGTGCTGTTCCGCCTCGGCAACCACACCGACGGCAGCGGCGACCGCAGCCTGGACTACGTGGGCCCGAACCCGCTGCCGGTGGACCCGGCCTCGGTCTCCGCGGTCGGCGACCTGCACGTGCTCAACCAGGGCGCGCAGCGGCAGGCGAAGTACGACGCGGTCAACTTCCGCAACATCGAGGGCTCGGCGAGCGACCGCGTGGAGATGCGGTTCTGGGCGGGCAGCCTCGACGAAGCCGAGTGGCAGGTGCGCGCGGAACTCACCGCCGCGATGGTCGCCGCCGCGCAGGACCCGACGATCCACGCGCGCCTCGACGAGCTGATGTCCAGGCCCGCGCTGCTCAACCACGGCAAGGCGGACCTGGCGCAGCTGCAGGAACTGCTGGAACTGCTGCCGCTGAGCCCCGAATCCGAGGCGCAGGCCGTCCAGCTGTTCGCGCACACCGAACCGTGGACCCTGGACGGGACGAACGACAGCTACGACCGCGCGCAGAGCATCACGCTGCCCGGCGGCGGGCTGTACTTCCCGAACCCGCGCAACTCCGTGGCTTCCGCCGTGCAGGTGGCGCGGCGGCTGCCGAACCTGCCGGACACCGACCTGGTGCTGGCGACCCTCGCCCCGGACAACCCGGACCTGGTGCAGCTGTGGGACGGCGAACCGGTGGACGGCACCGGGTTCGTCTCCTCGCTGAAGGAACGTGGCATCGGCGGCGAGAACCCGATCGCGCTGGCCGTCTCCGGGGTGCTGCAGCCGGACCCGGACGTGACGCACGAGGGTCCGGACCCGTTCGCGGAGGACGTGGAATCCGACTGGGTCAGCGACCTCGTCGTGGACAACACCGTCTACGCGGCCTCGAAGGTGGCGCTGACCCCCGACGGCAGGCTGCTCGCGGTCCGCGAGGTCGTCCGCGACCGGGACGGCACCATCCGGTTCGAGCCGGATCCGCGCGGCTGGGTCGTGCTGGAGGAAGGCCACTCCTACGCCACCGGCGAGTCCGACCTGGCGACGGCGCTGGAGACCGCGCGGGACGCCGAGGGCGAGCTCGACCCGGAGTTCGCCTCGAACCGCGACGAGGACTCCGACATCGACATGTCCGACGACGCGTCCGAGGGCTCGCGCGGCGACGAGGACGCCGACGGCGAGACCGACCCCGACTTCGTTTCCGACCGGAACGCCGACTCCGACGTCGACATGGACGACGCCTCGGACGGTTCCCGCTCCGACGAGGACGCCGAAGGCGAGATCGACTGGGACCACTACCGGCAGCACGCGTCCGGCAACCCGGTCCAGAGCACGGCGCGTCCCGCCCCGGCCCCGCAGGGCGACCTGTTCGACGGTGGTTTCCCCGACTCGTTCGGCGAGCAGTTCTGGGAGCAGTTCGCGCAGGACGACCCGTTCGGGACGAACTGGGGCGAGTTCGGCGACTTCGGGACGCTGCCGCCGACGGACGACGTCAACGCCTGGCTTCCGGGCCTCGACGCCCTGGTCGACGACGCGCGCGTCGAGCCCGTCAGCCGCTGGTCGACGCTGCTGGAGTCCTCCGGCGACGGCGCGCTCCCGCCGGAGGCCGTCCGCGAACTGCACGGCGACACCGCCCGCACCCTGGCCGCCGAACTCCTGGAAGTGGCCGCCGGGAAGCGCGAACCGTTCGAGATCCACGTCGTCTCGCACAGCGTCGACGAGAACCCGGCCACCAACGCGCGGCGCAGCGACGAGGTCGTCTCCCGGCTCACCGCCGCCCTGGAAGCGGAGCTGGCGGCCGCCCAGCCGGACGTGCCCGCCGAGCAGCGGCGCGCGCTGCACGACCTGAACGTCCCGCTCGTGGTCGAGCGCGAGTACTCGCTGCTGGACTCGGCGGGGGTGACGACCGCGCCGGTCACCGACTACGCGAAGCCGTGGAAGGCCGACTCCGAACCGTCCGTCGAGGACCCGGCCTGGCGGCGCGCCGAAGTCACCCGCGCCAGCTGGTTCGACCCGCACTGGGGCAGGTTCGAACCCTCCGACTGGGAGCACCTGCGGCGGCCCATCCCGGACGGCACGGTGCGCACCGAGGACGCCATCGGCACCATGGCGGCGACGGTCGCGCCGCGGGCCGCGTCCCTGGACGGCGCCGCGTTCGCGTTCGGCCCGAAAACGGTGACCACGCAGATCACCTACGACTTCCAGCGCATCGAGGTCCGGCCCGGCCGGTTCGTGCAGGAGCTCACCTACCGCCCGTACCTGGACACCGACTCGTTCCTCGCTCCCGCCCGCGAAGCCGCGAACCGCGACCGGGAGCTGCTGGAGGCGAAGCAGGAGGTCCTCAAGAGCGACCGGCTGATGGTCGAGATCCACGAGGCGGCGAACCAGCCGGAGGAGGCCGTGTCCGCCCGGGCCACCGCGGACTTCACCCAGCTGGAGGTCGACGGGCTGCAGCGGAAGGCGGACGCGTCCACCGCCGAGCTCGCCCGCCAGGAAGCGCGCGTCGAAGCGCTCAAGGACCGGGTCCGCGCCCAGGTCGCCGAGAACCCGTTGCAGGGCCGCCGGATGGCCGTGTCCGGCGACCAGTTCCACGCTCGCATCGAGTTCGCCACCGATCCGTCCGCCGCGCACCAGGTGGTGCGGGTCGGCGAGAAGGTCCGGGCGAACCAGTTGCTCTGGGACATCGACATGACGGGCAAGATCGGCGAGCACGAGTGGTTCCACTCCTACGGCCTGCCCGACGAGTACGCCGACCTGAACGGCTACGACCGGGGGACCAGGGACTTCGGCGGCGAGCAGATCCGGGACTACCAGATCCGGCTGCACCTGGACGAGGCGCACCTCGCCGAACACCGCACCAAGATCGCGGAAGAGGCGGAGAAGAAGGCCGACGGCGCGGAGTTCACCGCCGCCGCCGACGAGTTCAACGCGCGAACGATGCCCGCGGCGCGCGACGAGCACGGTGCTCCGATGTACGACGCCGCCGCGCTGCAGCGCCAGGCCGAGAGCTCCCGGGAGAACGCGCGGCGGCTGCGCGCCGAAGCCGACCGCGCGCGGCAGCGGGTGGACGAGGTCGCCCAGGATCTCGCCGAGCTCAAGGAACGCGCCACCCGGGGCGTCCGCGAGCTGTTCGACCCGAGCCGGATGCACCCGAAGGCGCGGTACGGCGTCGAGGTCTCCTTCGTCGACGAGCCGTTCTACGCGCACAAGAAGCTGAAGGTCAGCGACGCCGCCGACGTCGCCACCACGGACACCGAGCACTGGGGCAGCTCCGACGACGCCGCGGCCGCCGCCGAGCACGTCGCCGCGCACCTCGGGCTCACCCCGGACTTCGTGTCCGCGCTGCGCTCCGGCGACGCCGCCGAGCTGCGACAGCTCCCGCGCGACGAGCGGCGCGTCGTCAACCGCGCCGACCCGCCGCTGCCCATCGACACCGCCACCGGGGTACGGCACCCGCGCCGCAACGCCTACATCGACGACGGCGGCCTGATGGGCCAGCAGGTCGGCGAGCTGCTGCCCCGCCACCTGTGGCGCATCGAGCAGATCGCGCGGGCGTCCGGCATGCGCCCCGACGTGGTGCAGCCCGGCCCGGAGCGCGTCGCGCGGCGCCTCGAATTCCTGCTCGGCGGGCCCGAGGTGCAGCCGGACCTGGTGCTGGGCGAGCTGCGCGACCTGGTCGGCAACCAGGCGGGCATCGACGCGGTGCGGGAGCGGTTCGGCCGGGACGGCGAGACCTCGTTGGACGAGCGGATCAAGTCGGCGCTGCCCGAGGCCGACGCGAACCGCGCCGAGCGCTACCTGAGCGGCTACTCGCAGGAGGTCCTCGACTTCGAGGACTTCCTCGCCGCGGAACCGCTGCCGGAACTGGACCTCGACGGGCTCGGCGATCTCGACCTGTTCGGGAACCTGGACGGGACCGGCACCGGCACGGGCGGGGTGTTCGACCCGTTCACCACCGACCCGCTGGGCACCGACCCGTTCACCACCGGGAACATCGGCGACGGGACCACTGCGAACCCGGACCTGTTCGCCGCGCTCGACGTGAACGCGATCGACTTCGGGAACCTCGGCGACTTCGACGTGAACGCGCTGGTCGACCTGGCGAACCCGGTCGACTCGGCTAACCCGGGTGACCCGGCGAATCCGGTCGACCCGGCTAACCCGGTCGACTGGGGCGCCCTGGGCGATCCCGCGACCTGGGGCGACCTCGGGAACCTGGACGGCATCGGACTCGCGAACCCGGCCACCGACGGCGCCGGGAACCCGCCGCAGGGCGACCAGATGCCGGGCCTGGACTTCACCGCCGCCTCGCACGGCACCTTCGCCGCGGGCGACCCGTTCGCCGCGCTCGGCGACCTGCCGCCTGCGGACCCCGAGCTGCTGCGGATGCTCGGCGACCACGGCGACGTGGAGATGGCCGACGCCCGGACCGACGCGCCGCAGCGCGAGCCCGCCGAGGGCACCGGGCAGGACCGGCAGCCGTCCGCCCCGGCCACGGCCCCGCCGCCGGACCCGCGGTTCGACCCGCGCCTGCTCGAATCCGGCACCGAGCGCTCCGGCATCTCGCCGGACCTGCGCGCCCGGCTCGACTCCGCGCCGGTGCAGCAGCGCGGCCGCATCCGCGAGCAGCCCGACACCGACGTGGTGCAGCGCTCCGCGTTCGAGGTGCGCCGCGCGGTGTCCTCCGACGGCGTGCTGGTCAGCGAGGCCACCGTGCGCATCCGGCAGCAGAGCTCGCTGCCGCGCACCGCGGCCGACGCGGACTGGGCGCGGATGGTGCACGACGTGGACCGGCGGTTCAACCGGCCGAACCTGGTGCTGCCCAACGGCGACGTGCTCCGGGTGCGGGTGCTGCGAGCGGGCCCCGGCGAGGAACCACACCACTCGGTGACGCTGGACGCCGCCGGCCGCGGCGACCAGACCTCGTGGACGTTCGGCGACCCGAACCGGCTGCGCGCCATCGGCTCCATGCTGGGCCTGCCCGTCGAACCGGACACCGCGGGCAGCCTGATGGGCGTCCCGGACGAGGCCGGCAACGCGGGCCTGCGCACCCGGCACGCCGAGGTGCTCGGCCAGCACATCGGCGAGGTCCCCGCGCACTCGCCGGAGTTCCAGGAACCGCGCCTCGCCGAGAGCCAGGGCCCGGCCGCGCGGCTGCGCGCCGCCGCCCACCTGATGCGCAGGCACCTGAGCACCAGCGCGCACCGCTTCACCGGCGACCAGCTGGAGCGGTTCGCCCAGGTCGTGCGCGCCGCCGATGCGCCGTCGCTGAGCGGGGTCCCGCTGCACGGGCTGCGCGCCGCCGCCGACCGGGCCGAGCAGGCCGTGCAGCAGATCCGCCGGGTCGTCGCCGACGAGCTGCGCGGCGGCTACGAGCGGGCGCGCCTCGACGCCGCCAACGGCCTCAACCCGATCACCTTCCACCCGGACGGCGTTCCCGGCGGGGCCAGCTCCCGGCCCGACGTCCGGTTCGGCTTCGAGCTGGAGATGCAGTACCAGAACACGGTGGAGGGCCTGCAGGAGGCGGGCAGCGAGTCCGCCTACCTGTCGCAGTGGTCCAGCAAGCGCGCGAGCAACGCCGACCCGGGATTCCAAGCCCAGCTGACCGGTCTCGCCAGCGAACTCCGGCAAACCGGTTTCCTGCCTCCGGAGCAGACCGAACGCCCGTTGCTCGATCCGGAGGACGAGCGGGTCGGGCAGGCGCGCGATGCCGGCAAGTGGGCGCTGGTCGAGGAGACCGCGCACGTGCAGGGCTTCGAGCTGGTCTCGCCGATCCTGCGCCCCGGCGTCGAACGGGACACCTGGCGAGACATCGCCGAGCTGACGGGACTGCTGCAGCGGCACGAGGCGTCTGCCGCGAACACCGGCGGGCACGTCAACGTCAGCTTCCCGCAGCAGTTGACCCCGTCCGAGCACGTCCGGCTGGCACGGATCCAGAAGGGCTTCGAGTCGGTGCTCTACCGCCTGGGCAACCACCCGGGCAGCGCCAAGCAGCGGCTGCTGACCATGGTCGGCCCCGGCCCGCTGCCCGCCGACCCGTCCCAGGTCACCACCGCGAGCGAGGCAGGCGGGCTCAACCGGGACAAGGCCGAGGGCTTGAGCTTCCGGCACATCACCGGTGCGGACTCGGACCGGCACGAGTTCCGGTTCTGGGCGGGAACCCTCGACACCGGGGAGACCCAGGTGCACGCCGAGCTCAGCGCGGCCATGCTGCTGGCCGCTAAGGACTCGAGCATCGACCGGGTGCTGGACGCGCTCATGACCGAGCCGAACCTGCTGGGCCGCGCCCCTGCCGGGCTGCCCGAGCTCGCGGACTTGCTGGCGGTGCTGCCGCTGAGCCCGGACGCCCGCGAGCAGGTGGTGCAGCTGTTCGCCGCTACCCGGGAATGGGTGAACACCGGCAGCAACGACACCGAGCACCGGCTCCAGACGGTCGGAATCCCGCAGGGCGGGTTGCTCTACCCGGCTCCCGGCAGCTCGGTGCGCTCCGCGGTCGCCCAGGCCCGCAACCTCTCGCCGGAGTACCGGGACGTGGACGTGCTGATCGCCTCGGTGCGCCCGGACGACCACCGGATCGCGCTCTGGGACGGCGGGGTGCTGGAGCCCGCGGCGTTCATCGAATCGGCCACCAACCGCAACTACGGGCAGGACGTGCCCGGGGTCCTGGCCGTGTCGGGTGGCGGCAGGCTCGGTTGGTTGCCGGACTTGGTGGAAGCGACCGACTTCGGCATCATCACGACCGACGCGCAGGTACTGCATCTGCCGGACGGTCGGCTCATCGCCGGACACCCGGTGGTCGGCGACGACGGAACCGTGCGCATCCAGCCCGACCCGGCAGGCTGGACCAAGCACGATCACGAGGGCGCGCACCCCAGCGGACTCGCCGATCTGGGGGAGGCGCTCGCCCGGTTCGGCCACGACGGCGACCTGCCGGCGCGCCCCGAGCCGGGGCGGATCACCGAACCGCTGGCGGAGACCACCCGGCGCACGCGCCCGGCCGCGAGCCCCGACGACATGGACGTCGACTCCCCGGTCTACGAGTCGGCGCCCACCCCGGGCTGGACCGGGAACGCGCCCACTCCGGGCTGGAGCGGCGACGCCCCCACCCCGGGCTGGAACGACGCCGATTCGCTCCCGGACACCGCGTCCGTGCCGGACACCGAGCCGTGGGGCGGCACGCCGCAGCACGCGCCGACTCCGGGCTACGCGCCCACTCCCGGCTACGGCGACGCGCCGACCCCGGCCGCGGCGATGGACCTCGACCCGGACCAGCCGATGGCCTCCGTCGAGTCCGAGCCGCCGGAGGAGATGGTCGAGTGGGTCGGCCACTTCGACGACGCCGACCCGGCCCGGCTGCCGCAGGACGCCGCGCTGGAGCTGCGGGACGAGACCGCGCGCTCGCTGGCCACCGAACTGCTGGAGGTCGCGCGCGGCGAGCGCGCGCCCTTCGAGATCCGGGTGCACGGCTGGCACACCGAGGCGCACGGCCCCGAGGTGAGCGCGCAGCGCACCCAGGAGGTGCTCGACGGCCTGCACCGGTCGCTGGAAGCGCAGCTGGAAGCGCTGCAACCGGAACGGCCCGTCGCGGAGCTGACCGCTGCCCTGGAAGCGGTCCGCGTCGCCCGCGAATCGTCGCTGCCGCTGCACGAGCTCGCGGACGCCGTCGGCCCGCTGCGCGACCAGCTGCCGCAGGGCGAGACCCGCGCCGCGCTGGACGCCCTCGGCGCCGCCGTCCGCGACACCACGCAGCAGGCCGACGGAGCGCGGGACCGCCTCCGCACCGCGCTGTGGCGCGCCGCGAACGTGCTCGACGCCGAGGTCCGCGGCGCCCAGCGGCACACCCTCAGCAGCCTGGGCGTTCGGATCGGTGCCAAGAGCGCGCTGCGCGACGAGAACACGGTGCTGGTCACCAGCATCGAGACCGAGCTGTACGGGAAGCATTGGCAGGACGGCGTCGAACCGCCCGCCACCTCGTCCGAGTGGCGGCACACCGAGGTGCAGCACGCCTCCTGGTTCGACCCGCTGTGGAACAAGCTGGAACCGGCCGAGTGGCAGCACCTGCTCCGGCCGATCCCGGACGCGACGGTGGACTCCGAGTCGCTCGACCTGCAGCTGAGCAGCACGGTCACCAAGCCCGACCCGAGCACCGCGAGCACGGCGCTGCCGAGCGACGCCCGCCCGACGCTGGCGCTCGACGCCGAGTACCTGACCGGCGACATCGTCTACGACGTGCAGCGCATCGAGGTCAGCCCCGGCCGGACCCTGCAGCACCGCACCTTCAAGGCGTACCTGAACGCGGACGCCCTGCTCGCCCCGCACCGGGAGGCCGCCGGACGGCGCTCGCGGCTCGCCGACCGCGCCGAGCAGCGCGCGAGCACGCTGGACAACGCCGCCACCCTGCTGGAGCTCAGCGGCTCCCCGCACGACCCCGAGGTCCGCTCGGCGCGGGCGCAGGCCGACGCCGCGCAGAAGCGGGCGGAGCGGCAGCGCGCCAAGGCCGACGCCGCCGCCCGGGAGCTCGCCACCCAGCAGCAGCGCATCGAGGACCTCAAGGAGCGCGCGCTGCGCTCCGTCGACGAGATCCACAACACCGGCTTCCGGCTACCCGGCGGCGACCAGTTCCACGGCAGGCTCGAGTTCGTCGACGACCCGGCGCAGGCCCACCGCACCGTGGTGCTGTCCGACAAGGCCGCGATGGACCAGCTCAACTGGGACGTCAAGGACGACGGCAGCGGCGTCGCGCACGAGGTCGGGCACTTCTGGGGACTTCCCGACGAGTACCGGGCGCGGCCGAAGTTCGAGATGAGCGGCACCCGCGACTTCCGCGGCAAGGAGCTGCCGGTCTACACCGTCAAGGTCCACCTGGACACCGACCCGCTGCTGGAGCAGCACCAGGACCGCGCGGACAGCTTCCGCCGCGAGGCCGACGAGGCCAGGGACATCGCCGAGCTCGACCGGGCCGACGCCGACGAGCTCGAAGCGCACCTGATGGACGACGACTCCGACACCCCGCCGCCGGAGGTGGTGGAGGCCCGCGAGCAGGCAGAGAAGTCCCGCGACATCGCCGAGGTGCGCCGCCGGGAGGCCGAGGAGGCGCAGGAGAAGCTGGACGAGGTCCGCGCCGAGCTCGACGAGTTCCGGGAGAAGGCGGTCAAGGGCGTCGAGAACGGGTTCCACCCGAGCCGGATGAACCGCGAGGCCCGGTACTTCGTGGACCTGCAGTTCGTCGACGATCGGCGATCGGCGCACCTGAGCCGGGAACTGCACCCGGAGCGCGACGCCGAGCCGACCGCGGAGCTGTGGGAGGTCACCGACGGGCCGTCCCTGATCAACACGCGGATCGGCGCGCACCTGGGCCTCCCGCTGAACTACATGCACGCGCTGAAGAACGGCAAGACCGGCGATCTGCGCGCGCTGCCGAAGGACGAGCGGCGGATCTTCAGCCTCGACGACCAGAAGCTGCCGATCGACCCGATGACCGGCGAACCGCACCGGCGGTTCAACTCGTACGTCGACGACGACGGGCTGATGACCGGCAGGCAGCGGCTGTTCCTGCCGCGCAACGCCTGGCGCGTCGAGCAGGTCGGCTTCGACCTGGGCGTGCGGCCCGACATGCTGCAGCCCGGCCCGGTGCGGCTGGCGCAGCAGGCCGAGCGGCTGCTGTCGCGGACCGAGGCCGAGCACCAGCGCCCGCGGCCGCTGCCGAAGGGCCTCGACGAGGCCCCCGCCCCGCGCTACCGGCCGACCAGGCAGATGTCGCTGCTGGAGGAGTTCGCCGAGCTCTCCCGCAACCAGGACGGGCTGGACGCGGTCCGCGCCGAGTTCCACCGCGCCACCGGCGAGGACCTGGACCAGGTGATCCGCCGCGAACTCGGCCAGGGCGCGCTGGACCAGGTGCAGGCCCTCGTCGACGGCCCCGGCGACACCGCGATGTCCGACGCCGGTTCGCTCACCGAGCCCAACACCGAGCCCGAATCCGGGGACGAGTCGGGGAACGGCAGCCGCCCGTCCGGCGCCACCGGCGACCTCACCATCCCCATCCCGGACCGGCCGCGCCCCGTCGACGAGCCGGGCTACCCGCTGCCCGACGCGACCGCCGCGCCGGAGACCGAGCCGCTGCTGGAGCGGACCCACCAGGTCCAGGAACTGCTGCCGCGCAACGCGGTCCGCGCCGAGCAGCTCGACGGCACCGCGATCCGCGCCGACGTGCGCTCGGCCATGCTGCAGGCCGCGGTGCCGCCGGAACGCGCCGACCAGGTGCTGCACGGCCTGTCCGACACCGAGCTGAAGAACGGCTTCACCGCGCTGCACGGCGAAGGCCTCGTGGTCTCCTCCGGCATCGGCGAGGACGCCGTCGAAGTCCTCGTGCGCGCCCGGCTCGACGACGACAGCACCGGGGGAGAGCCGGCCCCGCCGACCACCGCCCCCGCGAAGAAGGGCAAGGAGAACAAGCTCGACAACGCCTCCGGCGGCTTCGGCAAGGTCAAGAACTCCTCGGACTCGCCGTCGATCCGCGACGACGGCTACGCCCACCGCGGCAGCATCCCGCTGCCGTGGCTGCCCGGGACGTCGATGCAGACGGCGCTGAGCCTGAAGGGCCTCACCCCGCAGCGCAGCTGGAGCAGCACTGACAGCTCCGAGTTCCAGCACGGCTCCAAGGTGGAACCGGGCGGCAAGCGGATCCGCAGCCTGCACGACATGGCGCACACCGCCACCGTGCTGCGCAACGGCCACGCCGCGGTGCGGGTCAGCGGCTCGACGCCGGGCGCGGTCACGGTCAGCACCCCGAACTCGCTGCACGGCCTGCGGCCCACCGAGGACGCCGACGGCACCGCCGACTTCGGCGCCCCGCGCCCCGGCGACTCCACCCGCCTGCGCGGCGACCGCGCGCTGTTCGAGCAGGCCCGCGAGCTGGTGCACCGGCACCCGGACTGGGCGGGCAAGGCCGACGAGATCGGTTCCGCGCTGCGCGGCACCCTGCGCGGGCTGGTCAGCAGCACCTCGCTGAGCCGTCGCGGCGTGGACCTGCTCTCCGGCGGCACCCTCGTCGAGCAGCTGCGGACCGTCGGCGCCGCCGGCCGCGACCGCACCGCCACCGTGGAGCTCAAGGCCCGCCGCGGGGCGAACCGCGAGCACGTCACCGACGGCGACCTCGACGGCAAGATCGCCACCAAGTCCGGGCGCAAGGACGGCCACGCCGCCGAGCGCACCGTCGAGCAGCCGGTGGACCTCGGCGGCCGCGTCCGGCTCACCCAGAACGTCTGGGGCGACGACGCGGGCAACAGCATCGACGTGCGCGGCGCGGTGCAGGGCAAGCTCACCTCGCACGAGGAGCACGGCGTCACCCGCAACGACGACCTGCGCACCGAGCTGGCCTGGGAGCGCAAGGGCGCGCTGCACGTCGGGACCGCCGACCTCACCTACGACCTGCGGATCCGCTTCGACGACGGCGTCGTCGAGGACGGTTCGGTGGACGTGCCCGCCGGTGCCACCGCCTGGCGCGGGGAGAGCCCGGACGGCACCGCGCCCGAGTTCATCGGCGGCGACCCGTTCCCGCCGCAGCACGTCCTCGGCGCCGCCGAGACCCGCTACCCGAACGTCGAAGGCGTCGCCGCCGCGCTGCGCGAGATGCTGCCCGAGGGCGTGCTGCCGCCCGAGGACTCGGCGGGCACCGCCGAAGCGCACGCCACCGAGAACGCCGCCGTGCTCGCCGACGCCGTGTCGGAGAGCGGGTTCAGCAGCCGGTCCGCCGCGCTCAACGGGTCCGGCACGTCCTTCGTGCTCACCCGCGCCCGGCACGCGGTCTCCGGCGCCCCGGACGACCTGGTGGGCGTGCTGGTGGAGACGGTGCCGCGCGCCGACACCGGCTACGGCACCTTCCAGCGGTCGTCGCTGAGCTCGCCGACGACGCCGGACGCCCCGGGCTCGCCGACGACCGTGCCCGGCGCCGGCCTCGGTGGCGAGCTCACCGGCAGCACCGGTGTGCAGCACGAGACCGCCGCCAAGTCCGGCCGCACCCTCGGCGCCGGCGGTGGCCTGCGCGGGCGGGCGCCGTCGCTCGGCCGGTTCGGCGGGCTCGACCTCAACCTGCAGCGCAACGACAAGTCGGACACCGAGCGGGCCACCCTCACCACCGCGAGCGGGCTGGGTCGCGGGCGGGGCTGGAAGTCCGGCGACGTCGTCGCGCACCCCGAGCTCATCGACTACCGGATCACCGTGCACGGCGCGGAAGGCGTGCTCGCCGAGCGGATCGTCGAGGGCGGCCGGGCCACCACCTACGCGGGCGGGCTGCTCGACCCGGCCGCGCGCACCGGCGAGCCCGAGCCCGCCGCCCGGTACCAGCGGGTCGAGCACGACGCGCCGCGCAGGCCGGAGGGCTGGGAGCCCGCCGAGCTGCCCGAGAACTTCGTGCTGCACGGCCTCCAGCTGCCCGAGATCGACGGGTACCGGATCACCGAGGACGTGTTCGGCGGCTTCGGCGACAACAAGGTCATCGCCGCGCACCAGGCGCACTCCTTCGTCTCGCCGGAGGAGGTCGCGGTCAACTTCGACGCCGTGGTCACCGGCGCCTACGAGGGTTCGGTGCACCGCTACGAGCAGGGCGCGCTGCGGCCCACCGAGCAGCGCATCGGCGACCTCAAGCTGCACCTCGCGCTCAGCAACGCGCGGCCGAACGGCCCGGTGCAGCAGGTCGAGCTGACCTTCACCCGCAAGGTCACCGGTAGCACCGGGCACGGCACCGAGACCTTCACCGGCGGCGGCTGGACCGGCCGCGCCCGCATCGGCAACCCCGGCTCCGGCGCCTCCTCGTCCGCGACGCCGGTGCTCAGCGCGGGCGAGGCGGAATCCGGTTCGCACGGGCGGTCCGAGGCCCAGGAGTTCGAGCGCACCACCACGACCACCTACAAGGGCCCGGCCCAGCTGGTCGAGTACGACACCACCGCACTGCTCAGCGGCGGCGATCCGGACCGGCCGGACGCGGCCGTGCACCTCGAAGCGCACCGCACGGGCTCGGCGCAGCTCTGGGTGCCCGTCGCGGACCTCGCCAGGTACGGCCTCGGCCCCGAGCCGGAACCGGCAGGCGGCGCCGTAAACGCCCCGCCCGGCATCGACGCCGACGGCCACACCACCGCCACGGTCCGCCCCGAGGTCACCGCGCACCTGCTCAGCGGGATCAAGGACGTGCTCGCCGCGGTGCCGCAGCAGGACGTGCCGCGCAGCGCGCTGCGGCAGTTCGGCGACTACCTCACCTCGCTGGCCCTCGGTGACGCCGAACGCCTCGCCGGGCAGGACGTGTACCGGCAGAGCGCCCGCGACGTCGCCCCGAGCGGCCTGCAGGCGCTGCTGTCCGACCTGCGCGGACCCGGCAAGCACTGGACCGCCTCCGTCCCCGGCCCGCTCGGCACCGTCGACGTCTCGTTGACGCTGAAGGGCGAGCAGGGCCTCGGGAGGTTCGACGGCGTCGAATCCGGGTGGAGCGAGAAGCACGAGACGAAGACGACCTCCTCGACCACCGAGACCGGCAAGACCGGGCACCAGCGCAAGGCCCAGCCGATGGTGCTGCTGCGCGGCGGCGGCGAGGAGCAGCACCGCCGCGGCGCGCTGCTCGGCCAGGTCGGGCTGACCTCGAAGTCCAGCGACAAGCACGTCGAGACGCACAGCAGCGACAACACCCGCACCTACTCGGCCAAGAGCGACTTCGCGACGTTCGGGCACGACCTGGACCTGCGGCTGGAGGTGCGCAAGACCGCGCACGCCAACCGCACCCCGAACACCCTCACCGGCGGCCTCGCGGACCGGGGCGCCCCGGCGAGCACCGGCGAGACCCTGGTGCTGCCGACGCTGCGCGACGCGGTCCGCACTCGCGTCCCGGTCGGCGAGCTCGGGTTCGGCGAGCACCAGCCGGGGCGGATCGACGAGCTCCCCGAGGTCAGCCACGTCGTCGCGAACTCCGACGACGTGCACCGGGTCGTGCGGGACGTGCTGGACGGAACCCCGGGCGCCGATCCGGACGCGGCGCCGCCGGTGCCGGAACGCGCCACCTGGACCCGGCACGGCCTGCTCACCGGGACCACCACCAGCGCGCTGTCCGCGCACCTGCCCGCGGCGATGCGCGCGGACGGCTACCGCATCGGCGGTCTCGACCACGACGGCCACGCCGCCGAGAACACCCCGCACCCGCTGGAATCGGTGCTGCTCACCGCGGAGCTGGACGACGCGCACGTGGTGCCGACCGGGGACGACGCCGGGCTCACCACGAAGGACTCGCAGACCACCGCGATCAAGGAGCAGCACAAGGAGGGCCCGGGCGTCGGCTTCACCGGCCGCGTCGGGCTGGACTCGCTGGCCGACCCGCGGCAGGCCGTGGACGCGTCCGGGGCGAACTACCGGCAGTCGCCGCAGGTCTCGCTGCCCGGCCCGAGCTACTCGTGGCAGCGCACCTCGGCCGCCGACGGCAAGTTCAAGGACGCCCAGTCCGAGCAGCGCTCGGCGGGCGAGACCTTCCTGGTCAACGCGATGGCGAATTGGACCCTCACGCCGCGGTACCGGGCGGGCGCGCCCGAGGGCTGGGGCGAGCCGCGGCACGCCCGCGACCGGGTCTACGTGCACACCGACCGCGCCGGGCTGCTGAGGATGGGCCTGACCCCGCCGGAGCCGATCGCGGTCCCGCGGATCGAGGAACCCGCCGAGCAGGCGGGGACCACCGAGGACGGCGCGACCGGGCAGCGCACCCCGGACCCGAGCCCGACGCCGCAGCCCGCGCCGACCCCGGACGCGATCCCCACCCCCGACCCGATGCCGTCCCCGATGTCGGAGCGGGACGCCGCACCCGCGGAACCCGCTGAGCCGCGGACCGCGCTGGACGACTTCCTGTTCCCCGCCGAGCCGGAACCGGTGGAACCGGCGGCCGCGCCCCGCGCCGAGCCCGACGCGGACGAGGCGGCCGGGTCCGAGGACGGCGCCGCCCGCGACGAGTCCGATGTGGACACGGAGTCGCGGACCGACTCCGACTCGGATTCCGGCTCCGAGTCCGGCAGCGACCGGTCGTCCGAGCGCGACTTCGACGACGCCCGCACCGACATCACCGAACCCGACGAGGGCCCGGACCCGCGGGCCGAGGTGCGGGAGCGGGCGCAGCGGGCGCAGGACGCGCTGGGCAAGATGACCGAGCGGGCCTTCGAGGAGCTGTTCGTCGAGGCCCGCGGGATCGTGCAGCCGCTGCACCAGGTCCCGGTCGTGCTGGACTCCCCGAAGCCCGCCGAGGCGCGGATGCGCGCGCTGATGGACGACGTCACCACCCTCGTCGCCCGCGAGCTGCAGGAGAAGGGCCCGGACGCGGCGACCGCGCTGGCCCGGGAGCTCGCGGACGAGCTCGGCACCCACCGCACCGAGGGCCTGATCGGCGGCGGCCGGTTCGGCGCGGGCCCGCTGGAGGCGCTGCCCTCCGCGATCCCCGAGCACGCCGAGGCCGGACCCTCCGGCACCACTCGCGACCGCTCCGCCGACTCCCGGCCGAGCACGCACCCCGACGCCGAGCCGGAGCGGGGCGCGGAGAGCTCCGCCGAACGCGACGACGAGGTCTCCGGCGGCACCGAGCAGCGCGGGACCGAGCAGGACGGGACCGAGCAGGACGGGGCCGCCGGGTCCGCCCGCACCGAGCAGGACGCCGCGGACCGCTCCGCTGAGCTGGACGGCGAGTCCGCGGGCCGCTCGGCCGACGCCGACGCGGCCGACCGCGGCACCGACGCCGAGCAGGTCCGCGACGAGTCCGACCGGTCCCGCGACGAGTCCGACCAGAACCGCGAGGAGGCCGCCCGCGAGGACGCCGCCGCGGCCGCCCCCGAGCGCCGCAAGCGGCTGCGGCTGCCGAGCTACCTGTCCCGCGGCCGCGGCCTCGGCGCGGGCGTGCAACTCAGCCGCACCGAAGGCGCCGACCAGGTCGTCAGGGCGGTGACCAAGTCCGTCGGCGGCACGCCGAAGAAGAGCGAGATCGACGCGCTCGGCCACGCCGTGCGCAACGAGTTCGGTTCCTTCCTCGGTGACGGCCGGGTCGTGTCCGTCGGCAAGGAGCGGTTCCGCATCACCGCCGATCTGGACTGGTCGGGCCGGACCCCCGCCGAGGCTGCGGCGAGCTCGAACGCGGCGAGCACCGGCGGGTCCACCGGCTCGAAGGCGGCCACCAGCACCGGCCGCACCCCGATGTCGCGCTGGTTCTTCTTCGTGCCGACGGTGCCGGGCATGTTCGCCATCGGTGCGGTGAGCGTGCCGACCGACGTCGGTTTCTCCCGGTCGAACTCGCGGGAGAACTCGCAGAGCACCCGGATGACGGTGGCGCTGCCGGAGACCGTCGCCGACGACGCGTCCGGCTACCGCGGCATGACGGCGCAGCGCGTCCCCGCCACGTTCACGATCAACCGCCTCGATTCGGCGGGTGACCCGACCTTGCCCACCACGTTCGTCGGCAGGACGCCGGGCGCGGACCCGGTGGCCGTGGAGCTCAGCGTCCCGGTCGGCCTCGGCGGCGAGGGCCGCGAGGTGGCGGTGCCGGAAGCGCTGCCGCCGTCGGTGGTGGAGAACGCCGACGTCCGCGGTCAGGCCCGCGGCCGCTACCGGGGCAAGCGGTTGGCGCGGCGCTTCGGTCGCGACGACGGGATCTTCGAGCAGGTCGCCGCGCACCTCGGGAAGCTGAGCGAGGACGGACAGAACACGCTGCGCTCCTTCCTCAGCTCCGCGAACGTGAAGCAGCGGCTGCCGGAGATGGCCGTGACCCCCGAGCAGGCGGCGAAGGGCCGCGGCTGGATCCAGTCCGACGCGCTGCTGCCCGGCGGCAACCCGCTGAAGCGGCTGCTGCCCGGCCACACCCGCGCGGTGCAGATGCGGGTGGTCGCCCGCAAGGTCGCCTACGAGCAGACCATCGAGGGCGCGCACTACGCGGAGGTCCGCACCGAGGGCTCCAGCACCAGCAGCGCCAACGCCACCGCCCGGGACGGCAGCGGTTCGCTCACCGCGGGCCCCGGCTACGACGTCGGCGTGGTCTCGGCCGCGGCCGGCGTCAACGTGGCGCTCGGCGGCGGGCACGGCCGCACTCAGGAGTACGGCCGCGGCACCGGATCCGAGCAGGGCACCTCGCACACCGGCGACGTGGTGCGCTACCGCACCGTCTACGACCTGCAGGTCCGCAAGCCCGGCGACTCGCCGATCACGTTCGCCGAGGCCGTCGAGGCCCACCAGCTGGCCCGCCCGGAGGACGCGGGCGCGGCGGGCATCACCGCGGACGGCACCACGACCGCACCGGTCGGCAGGCAGGAGGTCGCCGACGCGGCGGCGTCCGCCGCGCTGGACCACAACGCCGCGAGCGAACTGCTCAGCAAGATCATGCGGGACTCGGCGGCGGAGCTGCCCGGCCACCACCGGTGGAAGTGGCGGGACACGTCCTTCGTCACCGAGTTCGACGACCCGAAGCTCTCGCACGGCATCGACGGCAAGGGCGAGCGCAAGCTGGCCCGCGGCGAGCAGATCCACGAGGCCGTCTCGCCGGAGCAGCTGGTGCGCCGGGCGCCGGACATGGTCGCCGACCGCCCGCTGCACCTGGACCTGCAGCCGGAACCGGGCCGCGGCAACGACTACCGCGCCTCGTTCCAGGTGAAGGCGGAGCTGCAGGGCGAACTCCGCCCGCTCGGGCCCGCCGAGGGCACGCCGACCTCGGCGGCGCTCACCGAGTCCGAGTCCGGTTCGCACGCCAAGTCGCGCAGCTGGTCGCTCGGCGGCGGCGTCGTCGCCCGGCTGTACACGGCGCTGCACGGCACGGGGATGATCACTACCCAGCACAAGGGCGGCTACTCCCGCACCACGGGCACCGAGCTGGGGCAGCGCGCCGACAGCTCCACCGGCGGCGTCCGCGGCGGCACCCTCGACGGGTCGGGCAACGTGCGTCCGGAGCCGATGCAGCGCTACGCGGCGACGGTGAAGCTGACCACCACCGGCCAGCACTGGTCGCGGGCGAACGAGCTGGTGCGCGGCGTGACCGTCGGCTCCCGCGGCCTGGACACCCCCGAGCTGCACGACCTGCGGATCGTCGACGAGTCGGCGGCGGCCGAGGGCCGCGAGCCCGGCACCGTGACGGTGGACGTGGTGGTGGAGCTGCCCGCCTCGCACGGTCCGCTGCGGCTGGAGGTCGCCCCGGAGAACCGGACCGAGCTGGCCGACGTCTCGATCAACCGCAGCGCGGAGCTGCGCCGCGGCGCCTCCCGCAAGCTGGACGGGCTGCAGGTCGTGGCGTTCCACGGCCTGGAGCACGTGCGCGACTCGGTGCGGTCGATGCTGGCGAAGGCGTCCAACGACCCGATCTGGCACTTCGCCGACGGCGACAACTCGGGCCTGATCGACCAGGCGATCTCGGTGGAGGCGCTGCGCGGCGACCCGCGCGCGTTCAGCCGCCGCACCAAGCTGACCGGATTCCGCTGGCACCGCAGGCGCTCCGACGTCGAGGCCGCCGCGGCCGTGTCCTACATGCTGCGCGACCCCGAGGTCGTGGAAACCCAGTGGCAGCAGCCGAAGCAGTCCACGACGGGGGCGACCACCTCCGGCCAGGACGTCACCGGCACCTGGTCCGGTGGCAACGCCGTCGAGCCCGCGATGATCACGTTCAGCGAGACCTCGAACCACACGCCGGGCACGTCCGCGCACGGCGTCGGCCTGTTCATGCACGAGCTGAGCCTGTGGATGGGCAGCTTCAGCAAGAAGACCGGCCACCGCACCGAGGTCTCCGCGGAGCGCGCGCTGGCGCAGGAACCGCGCCGGATGCACCTGATCAACGCGAAGATCGAGACGACGGTCGCCGCCGAGGCCATCCGGCGCGGCAACCTGGACCGCTGGCGCCTCCGGAAGCCGAAGCCGGTGGGCACGGCCGCCGAGCGCTTCGAGCTGCCCGGCGCGGTGCGGGTGCTGGTCACCGACGAGCAGCTGCACGAGATCCGGATTAAGCAGGCCGAGGAGGACGCGCGCCGCGCCGCCGAACAGGCCGAGCAGGACCCGCCGGAGCTCCCGCCGCCGGACCGCTCCGCCGACCCGGGCCGCACCAGCGCCGTGCCGGACGGCGCGCGGGTCGGTGCGCCCCGCTGGGCGGGCGGCGTCACCGAGGCGATCGACCTCGTCGACCGCATCGATCCGTTGTACGAGCAGCTGGTGCGCACCATCGGCCAGGAGAACGCGGACCGGTTGCTGCCCGCCTCCTCGGTGGAGACGCCGCACGACAACCACCGCGAAGTGGAGCGGGCGCTCTCGCAGCTGCAGGCCTCGCTGGAGGACCTGGCCAACGGCGGTGTGACCTCGCTGATCCGGCGGGAGTTCCGGGTCAGCGGCGAGACCTACGAGCTGCGGGTGGACGCCTCGCTGCTCGGCGAGCCGGAGCTGACCGGCATCAAGCACGGCGAGCTGTCCAAGGCCACCTCGTCCTCGTTCACCACCAGCGTCGCCCGCAAGTTCAGCCGGGTCCTCGTCGAAGCGATGACGATGATGGCGCCCGCGGGCATGTTCCAGAACGAGTCGGCGCTGCACTCGGCCGAGGCGGACCCGAACGCGAAGCACGGCGCGCCGTACGGCAACTTCGGCTTCGGCGGCATCCACGTCCTGGAGTGGCTCAAGCAGACCCGGGACTCCAAGCAGGACGAGGTCACTCAGCACCAGCACAGCGAGTCGGTGCGCGGCGCGCTGGCCGAGCACCGGGCGGAGGTGCTGTTCGACGTGCGCATCGAGCGGCACGGCGAGCGCGTCGCCGCCGCGCCGGACACCCGCACCATCACCACGCACAGCGCCGTCGAGGACGCCCGGGTCGCCCCCGCGGGCGGTCCCCGCAAGCCGGAGGTCACCGCGCGCACCGCCGCCGACGCCACCCCGGAGGCGCTGTCCGAGTGGCGCGACGCCGGGAACCCGGAGGCGCTGCCCACCGACCCCGCGCAGTACCGCGTGATCGACTTCGACGGCGACACCGCGGGCCTGGTCGACGCCGCCGAGCAGGCGCTGGCGGGCGCCCGCGCCGACGTGGACCCGCACGTCCGGACGCTGCTGCGCGCCGAGCTCACCCCGAGCAGGCTCGCCGCTCTGCTGGACGCCCACCGGGATTCCGCGGAGGGCGTGCCGCTGGACCTGCCGCCGGAGCTGGGCGTGCGGCTCACCGTGCACCCGAAGGTGCCGGGCGATGGCGAGCTGGTCGGCGCCAGCGGCCGCATCCAGCTGGGCGGCAGCACGACCTCCACCGGCTCCACGCACACCGAGGTGGCCACCGGCAACGGCAACGTGGTCGCGGCGGTGCCGATCGTGGCGGCCGGCGTGCCGCAGGCCCCGCACTCGGCGACCTACGCCGACGGCCGCACCCCGTTCGGCGCCACCGGCGACTGGGCGCTGGCGATGGAGCCGCTGGGGGCCGCCGGTGCGGAGCACGAGCAGCAGGGCGCCGGGTCGACCGGTGGCGCCGAGCTGCCCGCGCCCGGCGCGCGCCCGGACCGGAGCGCGCTCACCAGCACCTGGGCGCACGGTGCCGAGTTCCGCTTCGTCGCCGAACCGACCTCCGCGCTCACCACCAAGCGGACCGCCGTCGTCGACGCCGAGTTCGCCCCGGGCGACGGCTACGTGCTGCGCCGCGCGGACCGCACCGACCGGCTGCCCGAGTCGCTGGTGCGCGCCGCGGAGGACTTCGCCGCCCGCGACCGCGAGTGGGCCGAGGCCCGCGCCGCCCGCCGTGCCGCCGACCCGTTCGGCCCGGACGTGCGGGACGGCGACTTGGGCGCCCGCGCCGAGGAGGAGTTCGCCTTCCGCACCGCCACCGAGGCCGAGCAGGCCGCGGAAGCCGCGTGGTGGCAGGCGAAGCAGCACTACGACGCCGAGCTGGCCGCCGCCCGCCACGACCCCGGCCTCAGCGGCACCGCCCCGGACCAGCGGCTGGAGCTGCCCCGCGCCGGCGAGCAGCTGCCGCCCGCGCAGCGCGCGAAGCTGTACTCGCTGGCCAGGGAGGTCGTGCGGGCGCACGACGCGGGTACCCCGGTGGTCGCTCGCTACCGCGTGACCGGTGAGCTCGGCCTCCGCTCCGCGCAGGACTTCTCCGCGATGATGTCCGAAGTGGACCGTTCGCTGCGGCTGGCGCAGTACGGGCGGCCGGGCGCGGAGCGGCTGCGCCGGGGCGCGCTGGGGATGGGCGACACCCCGCACTTCGTGAACGGTGACGGCCCGACCCGGGTCGAGATCTGGCTCGAACCGGACCCGGCGGCCCGCCTGGTGGACGGCGATGCCGAGCCGGTCGGCGTGCCGCGCGTGGAGGTCGAGGACACCGAAAGCTCGCGGAACGGCGAGAGCTCGCGGGACGACGGCGACGCGCTCTCCCGCGGTGACGAGAGCTCCCGCGACGGTTCCCGCCCCGATGACGAGCCGCGGGGCCGCGACCGCGAGCGGCTGGCACCGTCGGCGCGCTCGCGGTCCACGGTGCCGCGCAGCATCAGCCAGGACTGGTCCCGCCCGTCGCACCCGACGCCCGACCTCACCGACGCGGCGATCGAGCGGGCCTACGGCATCACCACCGAGAACCAGCGCCTGTTCCAGGAGTTCGTCGAGGAGCACGGGCTGGTCGTCGACGTGCGCCCGACGAACCCGGATTCGGTGCGGCTGCTCAAGGAGGGCGCCTACCCGAAGCCGCTGGAGATCAAGGCGAAGACGATCAACCGCCAGGACGTCCGGCTCGGCGCCCCCGAGCACGGCCTGGGCGCCGTCGGCTTCTTCGAACCGAAGCTGCCCGAGGACCTGACCGAGGCGGAGGCCCCGGGCCTGCGGGAGCGCGCGCGGCAGCGCCTCACCGAGTACCGCGAGCTGTTCTCCACCATGAAGGACCTCGCCAAGCAGTACTGGGTCGAGGACGGCGTGGTGCGCACCAACTCCGGCCTGGACGAGGGCGGCGCGTCCAGCGGCCGGAGCGTGCCGGTGGCCGGCGACCACGACGTGTTCAACATCCGCTCCGCCGAGGACGGGCGGGTGCTGCCGGAGGGCCGCTACCACGAGATGGTGCGCGAGCTGGTCGCCCGCAACATGGGTGTGCAGCACGGGGCGCACCGCTACTGGAACCCGCGCCGCGCCACTTACGAAGCGACGATCTTCGACACGATCAACCGGGGCCACGACCCGGGCCACGAGCCGCTGATCCGGTTCGCCCCCGGCGAACCGCCCGCCGAGGTGCACGCCGACCTGCCGGACATCCCGCAGGCGGGCGCCGACTTCGCCGCCGACATGGCCGCGCTCGCCGAGCGCTACCTCGGCCCGGAGGACGACGCGGCGCGGTCCGGGCGGACCTTCAGCTCCGACCCCGTGTCGGCCTGGGGGCCGTCCGCCGAGTCGCCGCGGGCGTGGACCGACGCGCAGGTGCGCGCCGACCTGGAGGCCGCCGCCGAGAACCTCTTCGACGAGAACCGCGGGCGGGCCCGGGACCTCGGCGACCCGCAGTCCCGCGAGGTCTCGCCGTTCACCCGCCTCGACGGGGACGTCGCGCGCACCGAACCGGACGCCGAACCCGCCCGCACCGCGGAGGAGGACGTCCGCGACGGCTACCAGCGGGCGGTGCCGCCGGAGCTCGCGCTGCCCGAGCAGCAGCTGCGGGATCGGACCGCCGAACTGACCTCGTTCGGCGATCCCGCCGCGCTGGAGCGGCACGCGCTCAACCCCGGCACCCCGGACCTGCTGGGCAGGCTCGGCGCCCGGATCGACGCGCTGCCCGACGAGGCCCGCCGCCAGGAGCTGCGCTCGCTGGTCGCGGACGCGGTGCTGGCCGCCACGACCGTGCCGGTGCGCACCGCCGAGCTCCCCCGCGGCGGGACCGAGCGGTTCCCGCTGCGCGCGATCACCCCGTCCCGGCTGGACCAGCTGCTCGTCGACGCCGAGCAGGCGCTGCGCTTCCGCCTCGACCCGCTGCGCACCGCGGGCCAGGAGCTCACCGAGATCGGCTACCGCGCCGACGAGCCGATGCCCGCCCGGCTGGCCCGGCTCGGCCTGCTCGCGCTGAACTCGCCCGCGCGGCAGGCGACGCTGGCCGAGCCGTTGTTCAGCGTGCTGCTGGCGAACCCGGAGGCGCTGCTGAACTCCTGGTTCGGCGCCACCGGCAACGAGCGGCAGCTGTTCCTGAACACCTGCATGAGCGCGGCGATCAACTCCGAGGTGCGGGCCTCGGTGCCGACGCTGGCCGGGTTGCTCCAGGTCGGTAGGGGTGCCGCGGACGTCGTGCTGCACAACCTCGGCCGAGTGCCGAAGGCGCGGCGCGAGAGCTGGGAGAACGCGTTCGGCCGCACCTACGAGGACATGGTGCGCAGCCGGGTCGAGCAGTCCCAGGCGGTCTTCGACGAACTGCGCGCCGACGGCCTCAAGCTGGTGCGCGAGGGCGGTGGCCGCGCGGAGTGGACGGCGCTGACCGAGCGCTGGTCGCGGACGATGCAGAAGCTCTCCGGGGCTTCGCTGCGGGAGAAGCCGCCGGTGCTCACCGACCAGATCCTCCCGGGACGCTGGGCGCTGAGCACGCTGCTCGCCCTCCCGCGCGGTTTCGACCGGCCGTTCCGCCGGATGCAGGGCGTCGACGGGCTGGTCTACACCGAGGCGCTGCGCACCCGGTTCGGCCTCGAACCGGACGCGTCGCCGTTCGGCGGGAACGGCGCGCAGTCGGTGCGGCCGGACCGGCTCGTGCCGCTGCCCGAGGTGTTCGCGACGCCGGAGGGCGGGCACGCCCTCTGGCAGCGCGTCGCCGAGCGCGCGGGCGTCGTGGTCTACACCCCGGGGCACGCGCTGTTCCTCCGCGCCGCCGACCAGGACGGTGCCCCGGTCTTCGTGGTCCACGACCCGAAGTACGACAGCTCGACGACCATGCGGGTGGACGAGTTCGCCGAGCTGGCCGACCGCCGTTCGATCTCGGTGTCCCCGCGCCTGCTGCCCGACGAGGACGACGGCACGTCCACCGACGACGGCGGCACGCCGCGCGACGACGACGGGCCCGACGAGGGCACCGACGGCGAACCGCCGGCCCGGGACCCGGAGGACTCCGACGACGCCGACGGCCCGCCCGCGGCGGAGCGGGACGAGACCGGGTCCGAGCCGGACCGGCCCGCCGGTCCGGAGCCGGAGGCCGCGCGCTCCGACCGGGACGACACCGGTTCGACGCGCACCGATCCCGCGCAGGAGTCCCGCACCGAACCGGCCGACGCGGCCACCGGCACCGACGCGGACCCGCCCCGGCCGGAGCCGGAGAACGCCCGCGTCGAGCCGGGAACGGCGCGTCCCGAGGCGGAGACCACCCGCGTCGAGTCCGAGAACGCTCGTCCCGACGCGGAGAACGCTCGGACGGAGCCGGTGAACGCGCGGACCGAGCCGGAGAACACCCCGGCCGAGCCGGCCCCCGCGACGACCACCAGCGCCGAGCGGGGCCCGATCCGGGCCTCCGCCGAAGAATCCGCGCGCCCGACCGCGGAGCTCACGGGGGAGACCGCGCGGAGCACGCCGCGCACCGACCCGGCCGACGCGGCCCCGCTCACCCCGCCCGCGCGGGCGCACCTGCGCGCCGCCGCGGAATCCGACCCGGCGCCGATCGGCGAGCTGCCGCGCGACCTCGGCGGGACCGAGCGCCCGGCCGCGCCCGCGCGCGACGCGGCGACCGGCGCCGGTCGCACCGGCGACGCCGTGATCGACGTGGACGGCACCGCCCCGGTGCAGGGCCCGCGCACCGAGCGCACCCAGCTGGTGGCGGACCTGCTGCGGCACAACGCGGTCATCGCCGACTCGATCGACGGCACCGCGGTGCGCCGCGACGTGCGGGCCGAGCTGGTGGGCTCGGGCGTGCCCGCGGACCGCGTCGAGCGGCTGCTCGACGGGCTCTCCGACATCGCGCTGAAGGACGACTTCAAGACGCTCACCCACGAGGGCGTGCGGCTGCGCTCCGGGCACGGCGCGGACGCCGTCGAGGTCCACGTGCGGCTCCGGGCGGGCGACGACACCGCGCCGGACGCGACGGGCGTGCCGACCGAGGGCAAGCAGGACTTCGCGCACGGCACCGACGTGGTCGCGGGCGGCGCCTACGGGAAGACCTCCGGCAGCGGGGCCTCGGCGCCGCCCCGCGACGGCGGGTTCACCCACTTCCTGTCCGTGCCGCTGGGCACCGAGCACCCGGTCCGCTCCCTCGACCCGACGGTCGGCTTCCGCGGCGCGACCCCGACGTCCTCCTGGCAGCACGCCGACACCACCGAGCTGGAGCACAGCACCAGCTACACCCCGCCGAACACCTGGTCCGGCAGCACCCACGACCTCTTCCACGACGTCGTGGTGCGGTACCCGGACGAGATCTCGGAGCTGACCGGCAGCCGGCCCGGCGGCGCGAAGCTGAGCATGCCGGAGATCTTCACCGAGCTGGACCCGGCGGAGGCGAAGGCGAACGGCGGCCCGCGCGCCACCTTCGTGCGCGGCGACCCGGCGCTGTTCGACGTGCTCGGCGAGCTGGTGGGCGGGCACCCGGACTGGCGGGACGCGCCGGGCACGATCAACTCGCCGGTGCGCAACGACCTGCTGGAGCTCAGCGGCGGCAAGAACCTCTCGCACCTGGGCAACGACGTGCTGGACGGCACGACGCTGACGAAGGCGCTGGAGACGCACAACAGCGCCGGTCGCCGCCGCACCGCGCAGGTGGAGATCCGGATGCGCCAAGGCGCCGGGCGCGGGTTCGCCGCCCCGCTGCAGCCGGCCCCGGAGACCGCGTCCCAGCACAGCACCGGTTCCGCGGACTCCTTCCGCACCGCGCCGGAGGAGGCGCCCGCGGAGCCCACCGGGACGATGCTCACCGAGCAGGGCCGCGGCTACAAGCACGAGGCCACGCAGACCACCGCCTCCACCCAGCCGTTCAACGTGAACGCCGGTCTCGGCCTCGGCTTCAGCTGGAGCCTGTTCGACAACCCGAGCACGCACCAGCCGAGCTACGTGCACGGGGACCGGCTGGACCTGCGCTTCGACGGGCGCGCGTTCCGCTCCAGCGGGCTGGACCGCTCGTCGGTGCGGACCGTGGAGAACACCGCGGCGACCACCTGGTTCGGCAGCGGCAGGCTGCACGGCGTCGCCAGCGACCTCGACTACGACATCACCGTCCGGTTCGACGACGGACAGGTGCTGGCGGCCACCCACCACGTGCCGGAGGGCGCGACGACGTGGACGCTCGCCGACGACCCGGCGACCGCGAAGGACGCCGAGGAGGACGCCGGGCACCCCGACGACGCGAACGCGGCGGCGTTCTCCCCGCACAAGGTGCTCGGAGCAGCCGAGACGCACTTCCCGCACGCCGACCGGCTGCGCGAGTCCGTCCGGGACCGGCTCCCGGCGGACGTGGTGCGCGACTTCGCGGGCACGAGCCGGAACGTGCGCGTGTCCGGCAACGAGGTGGCGCTGTCGTACTTCCTGTCGCCGCGCGGGCTGCTGGCGCACTCACCGCAGCTCAACGGCGACGGGATGTCCTTCCTGCTCGGTCGCGGCGACGGCGCGCGCACCGGGATCCCGGAGGACTTCGTCCGCGTCGTGGTCCGCGCCGTCGACCCCGCCGCCGAGGTCGCGGAGACCGGCTCCGAGCTCGACGGGCCCGCGGACCGGGACGGGACGACCGCGGACCCGGCCGAGCGGGACGGTGCCCCGGAGATCCCGACGATCACCGTCACCGACGTGGACGCCCCCGCCGGGCGCGCGAGCGAGGACGCGGACGGCAGCAGCGCGGCCCGCCGCTACACCCCCGACACCGACCGGGCCGCCGACGGTTCCGGCTGGGGCGACGCCACGCTGCGCGGCGAGCTCCAGGAGAAGGGCCGCATCGACCACTCGGAGACGGTGCGCGGCGCCACGACCGCGGGCGGCAGCTCCGGGGTGCGCGCGGGGATCGGCTCCTCGCGGATCAACCGGACCGTCGAGTTCACCGGCGGCTACAACCGCTCCTTCGGCGGCGAGCAGCGCACCCTGACCTCCTCCAGCGGGCAGGGGCGCGGCTTCGGCTGGGCGGGCGAGAAGTTCAGCTCGCACCCGCGCGAGGTCGACTACCTGGTGTCCCTGCACGGCAAGGGCGTGTCGGAGACCTTCACCGTCCGCGGCGGCGAAGCCACCACCTATCGCAGCGGCCGCACCCGGCTCACCGATCCCGGCCCCGACCGCGAGTCCGGCGCGATCACCGAGCCCGGCGGCACCACCGAGCCGGGGGCCGGCACCGAGCCCCGCACGAGCACCGAGGGCGGCGGCGGGTTCCGCCGGGTCGAGCACGACCGCCCGCAGCGGCCCGTGGGCTGGACGCCCGCCGCGCTGCCGGACCACCACGCGCTGCACGGGCTGGACCTGCCCGGCGGTCGCGCCGACCGCATCAACGGCGACCTGCTCGGCGAGAGCCCGTCCGGCGCGCGGGTGGCCGAGCAGCAGGTGCACGCGTTCGTCGGCGAGGACGCGATCGCGGTGAACCTGGACCGGGTCACGACCGGGACCTACCGCACGCCGGTGCACCGCCACGCCGAAGGCGAGTTCTTCGGCTTCCGCGACCGGATCGGCGACGTCGCGATGCATTCGGAGCTGAGCAATCCGACGGTGTCCGGTCCGCCGACGAAAATGACGTTGACGTTCATCACCAACACCACCGGCTCCACCGGGCACGGCGCGGACCGCACCCGCAACGACTACACGTTCGGCAACGGCCGGATCAGCGTGGCGCCGATCAAGAAGTTCTACCTGCTGCCGCAGCCCGGCTACGGCTACTCGCGCTACGACGTCGAGGGCGAGTCGTTCAAGCAGGAGCACGAGCACACCACCACGACCACCTACGTCGGACCGGCGTACCTGGTCACCTACGACGCGACGACGCTGCTGTCGGCCCGGAACGTCGACCACACCGGTGTCGGCCCGTACGACGGTCGCGGCGTCGGCGAGTGGCAGCACTACGAGGCGCACCGGCGGAACGCGGTGCAGGTGTGGGTGCCCGCGGCGGAGATCGACCAGATCGGGCTGCCGGAGGGCTGGGACGCCGGGCACGAGCAGGCGAAGGCCGACGCCCGCGCGAACGCCGCGTCCCGCCGGGACGGGGACGCGACCCGCGAGGACGGGGACGCGACCCGCGAGGACGCGGCGGACGGCACGACCGCCGAGGACGGCACCGCCGCCCGGACCGAGGACGACCAGGCCCGCACGGAGGGCGACCCGGCCCGGACCGAGGGCGAGCAGGCGCGCACCGAGGAGAACGCCGAGGAGAACTCCGAGGCCGCCGCCGAGCCCCGCACGGCCCCCGCGATCACCCTCGACGGCCACGCCTCCCCGAGCGTGCGCCCCGAGGTCACCGAACGCCTCGTCGCCCAGATCAAGGACGCGCTGCTCAAGGTCGACCCGGACGTGGTGCCGCGGACCGACCTGGCCCGCTTCACCCGCTTCCTCACCTCGGGCATCGCCGACGGCGTGCGGCACGTCGTCTACGGCGCCGGGCACCGGGTCGCGGCGGAGGAGCTGGCCCAGCAGGTGCTCGGCGAGGTCTCTCCGCGCGGCGTGGCGCAGCTGCTGCCGGACCTGGTGGGCCTCGGCAAGGAGTGGTCCACCTCGGTGGACGGCCCGCTGGGGTCGTCCCGGGTGACGCTGGCGCTGCGCGCCCGGATCGGCGAGGGCCGCTTCGACGGCACCGACGAGGGCTGGTCGGACAACCACCAGACGAAGGTCACCACGACGACCGGCTCCAGCTCCTCGTCCAGCCGCTCGCACAACGCGAACTTCTCGCTGCGCAGCCCGATCTACACGAACCAGCAGATCGCGCGGTCGGTCGGCACCGGCGCGCAGACCACGGGTTCGCTGGCGACGACGGTGCAGCGCACCGAGGAGTCGGTGAGCGAGCGCACCACCTCGCAGTTCACCAACGGCGACATCGCCCGGTTCAGCCACCCGATCGAGCTGGAGCTGGAGGTGCGCAAGACCTCGCACGCCAACCACGCGGCCCGCTCGCTCACCGGCGGCCTGGTGGACTGGGCGCTGCCGGGCGTGCAGACCACGACCGTGCGGCTCGACCCGATCCCGGACGCGGTGTCCAGCTACCACCCGGAGGGCGAGAGCAAGCCGGGCGAGCGCGAATCCCAGCCGGTGACGGGCTTCCCGGACGCGCACTACTCGCGAGTCGGCGCGCGTCATGTCGCCGGGCTGGTCCGCGACGTGGTGGACGGCGTCCCGGTGGGTGAGCACGTGAGCACTCCGCCCGCCGTGCCCGCGGAGGCCACCTCGGCTCGGCAGGCCATCAACAGCGGGGCGAACGCGTCGGCGCTGTCGGCGCACCTGCCCGCGGCGCTGGGGGAAGCGGGCTACCGGATCGAGGGCCTCGACCACGACGCGCGGCACTGGACCGCCGTCGGCCAGCGGCACC
Organism: Saccharopolyspora sp. 6V; assembly: GCF_020176785.1. Classification (NCBI taxonomy): domain Bacteria; kingdom Bacillati; phylum Actinomycetota; class Actinomycetes; order Pseudonocardiales; family Pseudonocardiaceae; genus Saccharopolyspora; species Saccharopolyspora sp. 6V. Next base: position 68,367 of record NZ_JAIUKB010000016.1, read on the forward strand.
CGCTGAGCGCGCTGACCTTCCACGCCGAGCTGCAGCAGGCGCGGGTCACGCGCGCCGGCTACACCCCGCTGGAAGGCCTGGAGATCAACAAGACCGAGGTGACCCGCGGTTCGGCGGGCGACGAGCGCACCGCGGGGCCGATGTGGAACACCGCAATGGTCTCGGCACCACTCACCCTGTTCCCGCGGCCGAACCCGGGGTCGACCTGGGAACCGGGCACCGCGCTCACCGAGATGGGCGAGGTGTTCGGCCGCGGGCCCGCCATGAGCTGGCAGCGCACCGACGCCGCGAACCTCAGCGGGAAGAAGACCGAGGACATCACGCTCTCCGACGGCGAGGTGTACCTGGTCGAGGCCCGCACGAAGTGGACCCTCACCCCCGAGTACCGCGGCGAGGCGCCCGCGGAGTGGACGACGCCGCGCACCGCGCACGACACCGTCTACGTGCGCACCGACGAGAACGGCCTGCGCGCGATGGGCCTGGAACCGCCGAAGAAGGACGACGACGGATCGACCTCCGACGCGGACGAGTTCTTCGACGCCGAGGACGGTCCGGCACCGCGCGGCTCCGACGAGCCCGCCCCGCGCCGCCCCGCGTCCGAGGACGCTGCGCGGCTGGACGCCGACCGGCCCGCGGATCGCGACGCCGACGAGTCCGCAGGGCGCGACACCGACGAGCGCGCGGGCCGCGACTCCGACTCCGAGGAGTTCTTCGACGCCGAGGAGCACCTCCCGGGCGAGCGGCGCGCGTCCGACGCCGACCTCGACGTCTCGATGCGCTTCGCGGACAACTCCTACCCGCAGGGCTACGGGCCGGGCAGCCACTACCAGTACCCGCAGGGCTACGGCAGCGGCACGTACTACCCGGAGTCCAGCGGCTACGACCACGACGCCACGCCGGGCACCACCGTCCCGATCGCCTCGGACTTCAGCAGTCCACGGTCGAAGATCTTCGGCCGGGACGACCGCGGCCGTAAGCTCGGCATCCCGCTGAGCCAGATCGACTACGAGATCATGCCGTCGACCGGCGACTACAGCGAAGGCATCTCGTTCCGCCGCACCGGATACGCGCTCACCGAGTCCTCCGACAAGTTCGTGCAGACCCTGCCGGGGGAGAGCGTGGTCAGCGCGGCGGCGCGCACCAAGCGGCCCGGGGACGCCCAGCTGGACGGCAACGCGTTCTTCGTGGACGTCGCGCGCGACGGCGACGGCTACCGGATCCGGCTCCGCGACGGCCGGGCGGTGACGGTCAGCCCTGAGACGCTGGGCGCGATCGTGGCCCGGGTCAACTCGTTCCGCACGTTGCAGCGGGAGCAGAACTCGGCGGGCGACCCGGTCCCGATGTCGGTGGTGCTGCTGAGCTCGCCGCGGGCCAAGGTGAGCGGCGTGCTGGACCAGCTGCGGGAGGAGGGCTTCCACGGCGAGGTGCTGCGCCCGCGCGGCGACGTCACCCAGCTCGCCGACGGTCGGTTCGGCGTCGCGGGCAACGAGGGCTGGAGCCGCTACGGCGCAGGCAGCGGCAGCTCGAAGTTCGTGTACTCGAAGGGCAACGTCCGCAACATCGAGTTCTTCGAGCGCTACCTGCCGAACGCGGAGTTCATCCCGGATCACGACAAGGCCATCAAGGTCACGGACAAGAACTGGAAGGAGTACTGGATCACGCCGAGCGAGGCGCGGCCGAAGGCGTTCACCACGCGGGCCGGCGGTGTGTGGCGCGTCAACGGCCTGTCGTTCGTCGGCAAGAAGCACGACGTCCGGACAGACGCGGCGATCGCCGACGCCCTCGACGGCTTCACCCGCGTCGTGCGCACCCGCCCCGGTGAGGGCATCACCGATAAGCTCGTGCGCCGGCTGCCGAAGCTGTCCCCGGAGCACGACCCGACGGCTCGGCTCGCGGCGCTGCCGTGGAAGCTGGAGCGCCAGAACGTCCTGGACGTGACCACCGGCAAGGCCAAGAGCATCCGGACCGGCCCGGCGCTGCTGAGCTCGCACGGCAACGCCGAAGAGATGACCATGCACATCAAGCGGGGCGACCAGCAGCTGGAGATGTGGCTGCCCGGCAGCTCGTTCATCTACATGCTGGTGCAGCAGAAGGAGTTCCAAGACCTCTACGCCGCCAACCCCGGCGTGGAGTTCGCGGTAACCGTCTGCGAGGCCGGGGCCGAGGGCGCCAAGGTACTGCCGAAGATGATGGAGATGGCGAGGCGGTTCACCATGCCGAACCGCTTCTTCACCGGCGCCGACACCATCAGCATGATCAAGCTGGAGGACGGTGACCGAAAAGGCGCCACCATCGGCGTCGATAACAACAAGGGCTGGGTGTCCGCCTACGTCGCCTCCGACGGCCAGGTCGTGCACAACTCCTACCCGCACACCCGGTACTCCGACGAAGAGCTGGAGACGCTGCCGTTCCGCTCGAAGATCTCCAGCGGCGGGCACAACCACCGCGGCACCGGGCCGGTGCCGCTGAGCACCGAGTACCTGAACCCGAATGTGTCGGTGCGGGCGCAGGACGAGCAGGGCAGACCGTTGACGCTGCCGATCGACCAGATCGGCTACCACCGCACCGCCGGCGACTCCGGGCTCGGCGTCGCGTTCGGGCGGCCGGAGTTCCGGCTCGACGGCGACGCGGACCGGGTCGTGGCCACCATGCCGGGCGAGACCGTCGAGCAGGCCGCCGGGCACGAGAAGCGGCCCGGCCACGAGAGCGCGCTGCCGAAGGGCGCGAAGTTCTACGCCGAGGCCGCGAACACCGACCGCGGCTTCCGGGTCCCGCTGGTCGGCGGCAGGCACGCGTTCCTGCGCGGGGACGCGCTGGCCGCGGTGATCGGGCAGATCCCCGCCGCGAACGAGTTCCTGAACCGGGGCGCGCACCTCGCGCTGCTCGCCGACGACGTGGCCCCGGCCGAGGTCGTCGCGGGGCTCTCCCGGCAGGGCTTCGAGAGCTCCGTCATCTCCACCGGGGGCAAGCTGGGGCAGCTGCCGGACGGGCGGCTCGGCGCCGCCGGCAACGCCGGGTTCACCACGACGCGGGCTGACGGCACCAGCAGCACCCACGGCCGGTTCTCGGCGGGCAACGTGGAGAACATCGCGTTCTTCGAGTCGGAACTGCCGCGCAGCGAGCACATCCCGGACGCCGACGCCCCGATCCGCGGCGTGGACCTGAACGGCGAGCCGTTCGAATTCCTCCCGCACGAGGTGCACCGCGCCGGCTACCGCACCGGCGACGACGGCGGCGCCCGCACCACCGCGGTCGACTTCACCGGCGCGGACCGCTCCGCGAGGCACGGGGTGAACCCGTTCAAGCTGCTCGCCGAGCAGGCCGACTCGACGCGGCAGGTCGCCCGCACCCGGCCGGGCGAGGAGTTCGCCAAGACCTCCGCGTCCGGGCGGCGCAGGCTCGGCACCTCCGATCCGCTGCAGCGGCTCGTCGACTCCCCGTGGACCCCGACGAAGATCGAGGTCACCGACCCGGCGACCGGTCAGCGGAAGGTCGTGGACGCGGGCCCGAACATGCTCGGCGGGCACGGCAGCGAGCACCACGTCGGCGTGCTGGTGCACCGGAACGGCGTCGAGCACAAGGTCCGGGTCAGCGGTGCGGACTACATCCGCACCCTCGCGCAGACGCCCGAGTTCCGGGACATGCGCCGGGCGAACCCGCACAGCCCGTACCTGCTGACCGTGTGCAAGGCGGGCGGCGACGGCGGCAGCACCTTCTCCTCCGCGGTGCGGGAGCTGCGTTCGATGTCGGTGCGCAACGAGGTCATCGCAGCCCGCGACGTGCTGGACCTGACGGTCACCGGGAACAAGCCGATCGTGTCGGTCGTCGACAACCAGGGCTGGGTCAGCAGCCGGATCGAGGACGGCGCCGAGACCCCGGTGCTGCACGAGGGCACCCGCTACACCGCGGCCGAGCTGGCGACCATGATCGGCTACCGCCCGGGCGACGCCCGCGGTCCCGCCGCCGAGCACTCGACGTCCTTCGGCGAGGACGGCGGCCCCGGCCCGTCCCGCGGCCCGCGGCCGAGCCGGGAGGCGATCATCGCGGAGGTCGACCGGCTGGCCAAGAAGTGCACCTGCAAGCAGAACAAGAAGCAGTGGGGCCGCGTCACCCACGACGTGGTGGTCCGCTACGCCCGCAGCTACGAGGGGGACCGCACCGGGCAGAGCCTGCGGCACCTCGACCGCCAGATGTACAACGCGGTCGTCGCCGCGGAGCGCCGCGAGCGGACGGGCGACGCCGAGCCGGTCGCGGACGGGCAGAAGGTCCCGGCGGCGGTCGCCGAGCAGGAGCTCCAGACGATGCTGCACAACGGGCACCTGGTCTTCGCCAGCAACTACAACCGGTCCGTGTTCCGGCTGCACGACGTGCTGAGCGAGCTCAGCGGCACCGACCGCGCCTCGGACCTGGGTGACAGCGACGCCCTGCAACGGCTGGTGCAGCAGGACTTCGGCGAACCCGGCCGCGCCGGTGCCGACAGCGACGGCGAGGCACCCCCGGCCGTGCCGCCGAAGAAGGGCCCCGGCAAGCGCGCCTCCGGCGTCCCCGACGGCGGCGGCAAGCGCCGCCGGACCCTCGACGGGGTGGACGACTCCGAGCAGCAGCCCGGCGGCAAGGCGATGCGCGAGATCGAGCGCCGGCGCCGCGACCGGCAGGCCATGCTGAAGGTGCGGGAGGGTCTCACCCCGGACGAGCAGGCGATGGACGTGGACGGCTCCGGGAATGAGGTGTTCAAGCGGGACAACGAGACGCTGCAGGCGCTGCGCCAGGCCTCGCACATCCGCCTGGTCGACATCTCCAACGACAAGGCGAACGATCCGGCCTACCGCGAATACCTGGCGAAGCTGCTCTCCGACGACGCCGAGTACGCCGGCTACGCGTACCTGGTGTACGACGGCGACGGCGCGGGCAAGATGCACGCCGAGCAGAAGCTGCTCCAGCTGTTGCAGAACGCGGGGATCACCGCGGAGACCCAGGGCGGCCCCACCCACCTCCGCGGCACGAAGCGCCCGTGCGACCCGTGCCTGTCGCTGCTGCGCTACTTCCGGGACAAGGTCGGGCTGGACCTGCGGTTCAACGACCGCGGCAACCACTACTACCGGGAGTCCCTGGAGACCGGGGTGCGCCACCTCGCCGGGTACGACGAGTCGAAGGGGCCGGAGCTGGGCGAGCACCTGCGGGACGACCTGGGCGATCCGAACCGCGTCATGTACATGTCCGCGCCGAAGCACACCAGGCCCGCGCCGGCCGGATCCGCGCCCGGCCTGCGGGGCGTCGAGCTGGGCGCGGAGGGCGGCGAGCAGCAGCGCTACACGGTGCCGGAGAAGACCCGGGACGCCCAGGGCGAACCGGTGCTGGAGTTCCCGCCGGACTCCGACATCCAGGGCATGGTCGACACCGCCTCCAACAGCGAGGCGGAGGACGACGCGCCGATCACCGACCTGGTCGCGCACACCCGGCACCTGCGGATCGGCAACCGGCCGGGGGCCGAAGCACCCGAGGTGAAGGAGCCCGGCGCGGTCCGCAAGCAGCGCGAGCAGGCGCACTTCGACGCCGTCGTGGCCCCCCAGCTGCAGGCCGCGGCGGGCGAGGCGTTCTGGCGCGAGGTCGAGGCCCGCCCACCGCGCGGTGGCAAGTTCACCCTGGAGTTCCCCGACGAGCTGCGCCACAAGATCAAGGAGCTGATCGACGCGACCCCGGAACTCAAGCCGCGCATCTCCGAACGCCTCCGGATGACCACGATCGCGATGGACAAGCAGCTGGGCAAGATCGGCGGCTCCACCCGCAAGCTGGCCTACCGCGTCGAGAACATCGAGGGCGCGGAGGCCCGGCTGGCGGCCGCCATGCCCGCCGAGTTCCGCGCCATGTGGGAAGCCGAGAAGCGGGCCGCGGCGAACGAAGGCCGCGACCCGAAGAAGCTGGACTCGAAGAAGGTGAAGTTCACCGAGGCGTTCGAGGACGTGCTGCACGCCATGGTCAACGAGGGCGAGAAGAAGATCTCCGCCAACTCGGTCGCGCAGTTCCTGCTCATGCCGGAGAACACCTTCAAGAGCCGGATGCAGAACATCGCGAAGAAGCGCGGTGCCGGGAGCTAGGGGAGCGGGCCCGGCGCGGGCCCGACCGGGAACGGCACGGATAGGGTGGGTCGCGGGGCGGCCCCGATCGAAGGACTCCTGATGCGCGACGAGACCCCGCGGGACGACGCGGACCGCCAGTGGGTGCTGCTGGTCGACCCGGCCTGGCAGCCCGAGCCGGAGGACGAACCGGCCCCGGCGGAAGCCGTGGTGGGCGCCTGGGTGCTCGAGGCCGACGGCTCCGTCGGCCCGTTCCAGCCGAACCCGGACTACCTGCCCTCGCGCGAGGACTCGCCGACCGATCCGGTCGACGCCGCCGTGCAACTGGTGGTGCGCGGGGAGCAGTCGGAACGGGCCGCGATCGAGACGATGCGGGACGCGATGTTCGGCATCGCCCTCGACGGCCGGGGCGCCGCGATCGTGGCGCCGTCGCCGGACGGCGTGCCCTCGGTGCTGGTGGCGACGTCCCCGGTGCACGCCCGGCCGCTGGACGTGCCGAGCTGGCAGGAGATCAGCGCCGCCGACCTGGCCGCCTCGTTGCCCGCGGAGGGCGTGGACGTGCTGCTGAACCCGGGCGCCCCGGCGTCGATGCGGGTGGTCGCGGCCGCGCTCAAGGAGGTCGTCGCCGAACCCGCGCCGACCGCGCGGTCCCCGTTCGCCCGCCCGTGACGGGCCGCCCGGCCGCGCCGAGCCGACCGCCCGTGACGAGCCGACCGGCCCTGACGACCCGACCGTGACCACGAACCGAGAGGACCCCGCCGTGGCGGACACCGACAGCGCCGAGGCCGCGCGGGAGGACACCGGCGAGCACTGGGCGATGCTCGTCGACCCGAACTACGCCCCCGAGAACCCGGATGACCCGGTGCCGGAGGAGGCGATCGTCGGCGCCTGGTACGTCAGCGACGGCGGCGTCACCGAGCGGTTCGCCCCGAACCACGCCTACCGCCCGTCGAGCCCGGAGCTGCCGACCGACCCGCTGGACGCGCAGCTGCGCCTCGCCGCCCGCGGGGAGGGCACCGCGGACGACTTCGTCGCCTCGCTGCCCGGCGCGCTGATCTGCCTCGCGCTGGACGAGGACGGTTCGGCGATCGTCACCCGCGCCCCCGACGGCGTGCCGTCGGTGCTGGTGGTGACCTCGCTGGCGCAGTCGCACCGGCTCACCGTCGAGTCCTGGCAGGAGATGGACGTGGAGCGGCTCGCCGCGCTGCTGCCGGCGGAAGGCGTCGACGTGCTGTTCAACCCGGGCGGGGAGGCCTCGGTGCGGCTCGGCGCCGACGAGCTCCGCCGGGCGCTGGCCGCGGAACCGGAGGAACCGGGCACCGCCGGTTCGTGAGGGTTTGACCGCACCCCGGAAACCCCGGCCGGGTCGAGGGCCGGCGTCGGGCGCGGTCGTGGGACGATCGTCCGAGGGAGAGGGAGGTGCGCGGGGTGTCCACTGCCGATCGGATGCACGACCTGTTGCTGCACTTGGCGGGACGGGTGCCGGACGACTTCCTCGCATCGATGCGGGAAGTGCTGTCCACCGGAGTCGTCGGCCGGGTCGCCGGATCGGTGTGCGAACGGCTCGCGGAGGACAAGGTCTCGGTGACGATCGCCCAGGCCGGTCTGCTCAGCGAGCTCGTCGACGACGCCGCTTCCGCCGTGTTCACCGGCATCCCCATCGCCGACGAGACCCCGCCCGCGGTGTGGCTGTTCGACGCCGACGAGGCGCCGGAGCGGACCGCGGACGCGACCGCCGCGCTCAGCGCGGTGCTGTCCCGGAACCCGTCCGCCCGCGGCCTCTGGACCGCGTGGCGCCGTCCGTTCCGCGGCGAGGGCTCGCCGCTGCCGGTGCACGTGGTCACCACCGACGAGGACGGCGACCTGCCGCGGCTCAGCGGCGAACTGCACCGCGCGCTCGCCGACCACCCCGACGTGCCGCGGATCGAGGTCGTGGGCCCGCGGGACGTGCCCGCCTACCAGCGCGCCGCCCGCGGGCGCGGCACCCTGTCCTGGGCCGTGGACGAACCGGTGGAGCTCCGGATAGCGCGGGTCTTCGACCGCGTCGACCCCGACCGCGGCCCCGAGTTCGACCGCGACCACCCGGTGCTCGAAGCCGAGGACCGCGAAGAGGCGCTGGCCTACCTGCGCGCGGGGGAACTGCTGCTGAGCACCGGCGCCGCGATGGACGACGTGGTCGACCCGGACCGCGGGCAGGTCGTGCCGACCAGCTACCGCGGCGACGGCGTCTGGCTGTGGCCGGAGGCGGTCACCTACTACCTGGAGGAGCACGGGCTCGCCCCCGACGAGCGCTTCCTGGAGCACATCCGCCGCGCGGGCGGTCTGCCCGAGCCGCTGGACGCGGTGCGCACTCACCGCGCGCTGCGGCACCTCTTCGAATCCTGATCAACCCGCAGAACGCACCCCCGGCGGGGAGTGAGGAGACCGCGGCATGCCGGACACCGGCGAGTCCCGCTTCTACCTGCTGATGGACCCGGGCTGGGCGCCGTCGGCGGCGGAGACCGAACCTCCGGTCGAAGCGATCATGGGCCTGTGGCCGGCGGCCGAGGACGGCGGGCTCGGCAGGTTCCGGCCCAACCCGGGCTACGCGCCCACCGATCCCGACGCGCCCGCCGATCCGCTCGACGGGCTGTTCCGGATGCTCACCGCGCGCCGGGCCGAACCGGACCAGCTGCGGCTGCTGCTGCACGACAGCGAGCTGGAGGTGGCGCTGGGCCGCGGCGGCGGGCCGCTCGTGGTGCGCTCGCCCGACGACGTGCCCTGCCTGCTGGTGGCGACCTCGCCGCACTACCGGCTCGGCTCGGAGCAGATCGGCTCCTGGTGGCGGACCGGGGTGGACGGCCTCGCGGACCTGATCCCCGAGGGCACCGACGTGCTGTTCAACCCGGGCAGCCCGGGTTCGCTGCGGCTGGTGGCCGGATTCGTGCGCTCCGCCCGGGAACCGTCCGCCGAGCAGCGCGCCTCCGCGCGCGCCGGCCTGCCCACCGCCGCGGGTGAGCAGCTGCGCCTGCTGGCCTGGCCGATCGACCCCGCCGAGGAGTCCAGATGAGCGAGCCGACCCCGGAGCAGGACCTCACCGCCGGTGCGGCGGCGGTGCCGGACCGGGAGACCGCGCCGACCGACTGGATGATGCTCACCGACCCGGCGTGGGTGCCCGCGGAGGAGGACGCCGAACCGCCCCGGGAAGTGCTGCTCGGCGGCTGGCCGATGTGGATCGACGGCTCCTGGGGACGCTTCCAGGCGAACCCCGCCTACCAGCCGCTGACCCCGGAATCGCCGAGCGACCCGGTGGACGCGGTGCTGCGCATCATGGTCCGCGAGGACTACGGCGCGGATGCCCTGCTGTCGGTGCTGGTGGACACCGCGCTGGAGATCGCGCTCGACGAGGACGGCGTCGCCGTCCTCGACCGGTCCCCGGACGGCGTGCCCTCGGTGCTCGTGGTCACCGCCCCGGTCCACCGCGACCGGGTCGACGCCGCCGACTGGCGCGGCACGAACGCCGCCGAGATCGCCGGAGCGCTGCCGGAGAGCGGCGTCGACCTGCTGCTGAACCCGAACTCGCCCGCGTCGATGCGGCTGTCCGCCGACGCCCTCCGCGCGCACCTCGCGGCCGACGATGACGAGGCCGCCCGCGGACCGCTGCGAACCGAGATCGGATAGCGTGTGACCAGGGTGTCGCCCACCGCGATCACCCATGAAGGATGTCCCCAGGAACAGCGGCCCACCGGCTCCAGAGCCGCCGTGGCGACCGGGTCGGCGGTTATGACTGAATCGGATCGCCGCAGCGGGCCGCGGAACCGCCGGTCCACCCGGCGCGCGGTCATCGCGGACGCGCTCGCAGCGCACCGCGATCCGGATCGCCTCGGGTGCCGCCACGCCGCAGGAGCGGCCAGGAGCCGCTGCTCGGCGGGGACGCATCGGTCGCACGCACGGTGAGTACGGAGGAACCGGGAACGTGAGCCAGAACGTCATCATGGTCACCCAGGGCACCGGCCAGGGGCACCGGAGCATCGGAGACGCCGTCGACAGCGCGTCCGAGGGTGCGGTGATCGTGGTGGGTCCGGGGCGCTACACCGAGAACCTGGTGCTGACCAAGGCCATCACCATCACCGCCGAGGATGGTCCCGGGACCGTCCGGATCGTGGCGCACAAGGGGGTCGCGGTCGCGCTGGCCGCCGACTCCGCCGCGCTGTCCGGCGTCACCGTGGACGCCATCGACGGGGAGAACCCGGCCGTGCTCGCGACCGCCGGTCAGCTCACCCTCACCGAGTGCGAGGTCCGCGCCAGCGGCTGGGCCGCCATCTACGCGCGGGACACCGGCAGCGTGCTCATGCGCGAGTGCAAGGTGCGCAACCAGGTCGGCGCCGGAGTCGTGGTCACCTCCAAGCAGGGCGGTGTGCTGGACTCCTGCGAACTGCTGGAACTGGGCACTTCCGCGGTCGTCGTCGCCGACGGCGGTGGGCTGACGGTGCGCGCCTGCGCGGTGCGCGAAGCCGCGGGCAACGGGATCTGCCTCAACGGCCGGGGCCGGATCACCGTCGAGGACACCACCGTCGCGGGCACGTCGAAGCCCGCGATCGCCGTGGAGCAGCACGCGCAGCTCACCGCGACCCGGCTGAACGTGGTGGACAGCAAGGGGATCGGCTTCTACCTCGCCAGCTCCGAGTCCGTGCAGCTGGAGGAGTGCCGGGTGGAGCGCGCCGGCGCCGAGGGCATCTACGTCGCCGAATCCTGCTCGCCGATCATGCGCGGCTGCCGCGTCCAGGGCGCCCGCGGCCGCGGCCTGCACTTCGCGGGCCGGGCCTCCGGCGAGATCAGCCGCTGCGAGGTGTCCGATGTGGACGGAATCGGCATCGGCGTGACCGAGCGCAGCGTCCCCGAGTTCGACCAGACCGACGTCTCCGCCTGCACCGGCGGCGTCCGCGTCGACGACGGCTCCGACCCGTTCTTCCGCAGGCTCCGCGTCGTCGGCAGCGACGGCGCCGCGATCGCCGTGGACACCGGGGCGCGCGGCCGGCTGGAGAACATCGAGGTCGACCAGACCGGCGGCTCCGGCCTGGAGGTCACCGGCGAGGCGCGGCCCGCCATCAGCGGCCTCAGCATCCGCCGCGCGGGCGGCTCCGGCGTCGAGGTGAAGGGCGCCGCGCTGTCGCTGTCCAACTGCGACATCACCGAATCCGCCGGGTACGGCGTGCACGCCGGCCCGGGCGCGGACCTGTCGCTGACCAAGTGCCGGGTGCACGGCAGCGGCAAGGTCGGCTGCCACTTCGCCGACGGCGCCTCCGGATCCGTCACCGACTCCGAGTTCACCGGCAGCGCCTCCGACGGCGTCCACCTCGAAACCGAGGAGACCGTGGCGCTGTCCGGCTGCACCGTCCGCGACAACCGCGGCAGCGGCGTCCGGCAGCTCAAGCCCAGTGCGAAGATCACCGTCGAGAACCTGATCAGCGGCGGCAACGGTGCGCAGGACGCCTACGGCAGCTCCGCGGCGGCCACCACCGACCAGCAGTCCGCCGACCAGCAGGCTCAGCCCGCGCGGGACCGCGCGCCCAGCGGCTCCGACCCGCTCGGCGAGCTCAACCGGCTCGTCGGCCTCGACGGCGTGAAGCGGGAAGTGACCTCGCTGGTCAACCTGAACAAGATGGCGCAGCGCCGCGTCGACGCCGGGCTGTCCGCGCCGCCGATGGCCCGCCACCTCGTCTTCGCCGGCGCCCCCGGCACCGGCAAGACCACCGTCGCCCGGCTCTACGGCCAGGTCCTCGCCGAACTCGGCGTGCTGCGCTCCGGGCACCTCATCGAGGTGGCGCGGGCCGACCTCGTCGCGCAGATCATCGGCGGTACCGCGATCAAGACCACCGAGGCGTTCAACACCGCGCTCGGCGGCGTGCTGTTCATCGACGAGGCCTACACGCTCAGCTCCGGCCGGGGCGGCAGCGGACCCGACTTCGGCCGCGAAGCCATCGACACCCTGGTGAAGCTGATGGAGGACCACCGCGACGACGTCGTGGTGATCGCCGCCGGGTACTCCAACGAGATGCGCGAATTCCTCAGCGCCAACCCCGGCATGGAATCCCGGTTCAGCCGCACCATCGAGTTCGCGAACTACTCGCCGGAAGAGCTCGTCACCATCGTCGAATCGCAGTGCCGCAAGCACGACTACAAGCTCGAGGACGACGCCGTCACCGTGCTGCTGGAGTACTTCGAGGCCATCCCGAAGGACGGCACCTTCGGCAACGGCCGCACCGCGCGCCGGGTCTTCGAGGCGATGACCGACCGGCAGGCGTCCCGGCTCGCGGCCGACGTGTCGGCGATCGACGACGACCTGACGATCCTCAAGGCCGAGGACCTGGACACCTCGCTGGTCTGACGGGTTCGGCGGCGGGAGCCGGACGGCCTCCTGCCGCACCGTCGTCGCGGGGGGGGGGGGGGGGGCCCCCCCCCCCCCCCCCCCCCCCCGCGGGCGCCGGGGGGGGGGGGGGGGGGGGGGGGGGGGGCGGCGGGCGCGGCGGGCGCCGCTCCGA